>DSDH01000209.1 GCA_011055475.1 Phycisphaerales bacterium
CCGGAAGACCCGGATGAGTACCGGGCCGTGAACATCTTCTGGGTGCCCAAGGCGGCTCGCTGGTCCAAGCTCAAATCCGAAGCCAAGCAGCCGACCATCGGCAAGACCATCGATGCGGCCATGCTCGCCATCGAGCGGGACAACCCCTCGCTCAAGGGCGTGCTGCCCAAGGACTACGGGCACCCGCGCCTGGACAAGCAACGGCTCGGGCAGCTCATCGACCTGGTCGGCAATATCGGCCTGGGCGACAAGGCCAACCGCTCGAAGGACATCCTCGGCCGCGTGTACGAGTACTTCCTCTCGCAGTTCGCCAGCGCCGAGGGCAAGAAAGGCGGCCAGTTTTACACGCCCCGGTGTATCGTCCGCGTGCTCGTCGAGATGCTCGCCCCGTACAAGGGCCGCGTGTTCGACCCGTGCTGCGGTTCGGGCGGCATGTTCGTCCAGTCCGAGCGGTTCATCGAAGAACACGGGGGGCGGGTCGGCGACATCAGCATCTATGGCCAGGAGTCGAACCACACCACGTGGCGGCTGGCCAAGATGAATCTGGCCATTCGCGGGATCGACGGCAACCTCGGCAAGGAACACGCCGACAGCTTCCACCGCGACCTGCACCCGGACCTCAAGGCCGATTTCGTCCTGGCCAATCCCCCGTTCAACGACTCCGACTGGCGCGGGGACCTGCTCAAGGAGGACAAACGCTGGAAGCATGGCACGCCGCCGGCCTCCAACGCCAACTTCGCCTGGGTCCAGCATTTCATCCACCACCTGGCGCCGACGGGCCTGGCGGGGTTCGTCTTGGCCAACGGCTCGATGTCCTCCAACCAGTCCGGCGAGGGCGAGATCCGCAAGAACATCATCGAGGCCGACCTGGTGGACTGCATGGTGGCCCTGCCCGGCCAGCTCTTCTACTCCACGCAGATCCCCGTCTGCCTGTGGTTCATCGCCCGCGACAAGAGGAATGGCCGGTTTCGCGACCGCCGCGGCGAGACGCTGTTCATCGACGCCCGTAAACTGGGCACCATGATCGACCGCGTCCACCGCGAATTGACTGAGGAGGACATCCACAAGATCGCCGTCACCTACCATGCCTGGCGGGGTGAGAAGGACTGCAAGGCCAAGTACGAGGATGTGCCCGGCTTCTGCAAGGCCGCGACGCTGGACGAGATCCGCCACCACGGCCATATCCTCACCCCCGGCCGCTACGTTGGGGCGGCCGAGGTCGAGGACGATGGCGAGCCGTTCGAGGAAAAGATGGACCGTCTGACCGCCGAGCTCAAGGAGCAGATGGCCGAAGGGGCCCGACTCGACAAGCTCATCTGGGCCAACCTGCAGGATATCGGATATGGCAAATGAGATTGTCCCACGTCCGCCGGAGGGACAACTGCTGATCTATCAGGACGGGGGCCTGCAGGTCCAGGTCCGCATCGACGGCCAGACCGTCTGGCTGACTCAGGCCGGGATGGCCGAGTTGTTTCAGACGACGTCTCAAAACATCACAATGCATCTGAAAAGCATCTATGAGGAGGGCGAACAGGACGAGGCGGCAACTTGTAAGGAATTCTTACAAGTTCGACAGGAGGGGATGCGTCAGGTCCAACGTTCGCTCAAGCACTACAACCTCGACGCTACGCGGCCCGTGCTCAACCGCCTGGTCGAGATCGGCCTTGTCGAGCCGCGCGGCGAACGCAAGGGCCGAACCTGGCACCTCTCGGCCGCCACCTATCGCCGTCTGGGCAAACCGGCCGCCTACATCCGCCAGCGGGGCTTCGAACCCCTCCAGCAGGAGCAGATGGTGCTGCAATACGTCGGCAAGCATGGATCCATCAGCCGGCGCGAGCTCGCCGACCTGTGCCGGCTTGCCACAGGTCAGGCTTATCGATTGTTGAAGCGACTTGAGACAGCCGGCAAGGTGGTACGGATCGGAGGATCCACGAAGGGCGTTCGATATGGCCTGCCGAGCAAGTAATCGCTCGCGCGCGATTCCCAATTGCGCGCGTGCAAATAATACGACGGGCCGATGGTCCAGCCAAGGCGCAACTGCTGTGTGGACAATATCTTGCGATGGATTCGGCGATTTCAGGCCGGCGCGGTTATTTGGGCATAACCGCCCGCCCGCCGTAGAGCGGCCCGGCTGTCCGGGAGGCAGGGCATTGGACCGGCGAATCCGCCGAGGTGTGGAGGACATCGGTTATGGCGAATGAACGACCCTGGACATTCTCCGGTCGGATCATACAATGGTCCATGACCGCAGAAGAGCCGGCAGGACGCGAGAATCCATGATGCGAGTGACCGTGCCAACCCGGATGATCCGCTGGGCCATCGACCGATCTGATGTGCCCGAGGAGCACCTGCACGGCCGGTTCAGAAAGCTTGCCGAGTGGATCGCCGGCAGCCACCGGCCCACGCTCAAGCAGTTGCAGGACTTCGCCAAGGCAACCCATACCCCCTTCGGCTACTTCTTTCTGCACGAGCCGCCGCAGGAGCAGGTGCCGATCCCCGATTTCCGAACCATCGCGGATGAACCCATTGCCCGGCCGTCCCCGAACCTGCTCGATACGATCTACCTGTGCCAGCAGCGCCAGGAGTGGTACCGCGAGTATGCCCGGTCTGTCGGCGAGGCCCCGGTCAAGCTCATCGGCTCGGCGCGACGCTCCGATGACGTGGCATCGACCGCCGAGCGCATCCGCGCCGCTTTGGGCTTCAACCTGGACCAGCGCCGCCGGATGCGCACCTGGACCGAGGCCCTGCGGAGCTTCGTCGAGCAGGCCGACAACCTGGGCATTCTGGCCATGGTCAGCGGCATCGTCGGCAGCAACACCCACCGCCCGCTGGATCCCGACGAGTTCCGCGGCTTCGCCCTGGCCGATCCTCTCGCCCCCCTGGTCTTCGTCAACGGGGCCGACACGAAGGCCGCCCAGATGTTCACCTTGGCCCATGAACTGGCCCACCTGTGGCTGGGCGAGTCGGGCCTGTCCGATGCCAGTGCCCGCGCAACGCCCGATCAGCCCGTGGAGCGATGGTGCAACCAGGTCGCCGCCGAACTGCTTGTGCCCCTGGACGCCGTCCGCCAGGCCCATCGGCCGGGCGAGTCCCTGCAAGACGAAATGAGCCGGCTGGCGCGGCAGTTCAAGGTCAGCACGCTGGTCGTCCTGCGCCGCCTGCACGACGCCGGCTACCTGACGCGCAAACAGCTTTGGGACGCCTACGATGCCGAGGTGCAACGCCTTCAGGGCCTGCCCCGCGGCAAGGGCGGTGACTACTACCTCACCACCCCCGCCCGCGTCAGCCGTCGATTCGCCCGGGCCGTGGTCACCGCCGCCTGGGAGGGCCGCGCCTCGTTCACCGAGGCCCTTCGGCTGCTCGGCTGTCGCAAGATAGCCACGTTACGTGAACTCGGCCAGAGTGTGGGAGCGGATATCGGCCGGAGTGTGGGAGCGGATATCTGATGGCCTACCTCTTGGACGCAAACGTCTTCATCGCCGCCAAGAACCAGCACTACGGGTTCGACTTTTGCCCCGCGTTCTGGGACTGGCTCATTCGTGAGAATCAGGCCGGCCGCGTCTTCAGCATCGAGCGGGTCCAGGACGAGTTGGCGACAGGCGAGGATCCCCTTGCCGAGTGGGCCGGCCAGCGGGCAGACGGCTTTTTCCTGCCCCTTGAGGAGGCCGCCTTGCCCGCTCTCGGCGCCGTCGCCGAGTGGGTCAATGGCCACGCGTCCTATACCCCGGCCGCCAAGAGTACGTTCCTTCAGGTCGCCGACTACTATCTCGTCGCCCAGGCCCTGGCCGGCGGCCATGTCGTTGTCACGCACGAACAGCCCGCAAGCTCCGTCCACCGCCTCAAGATCCCCAACGTCTGCCTCGGCCTGAAGATCAAGTACATGAACCCGTACGACATGCTCCGCAAAGAACGTGCCCGATTTGTTCTTGCTCCTCGAACCACATCGGCAGGAGCATAAGCCATGTACGAAAGGACGGCAGTCAACAACACATGGTCGGCCAACCGAACCGACACCGACACCTGTCAGAAGTTGGAGGAACTCGGTTGTGGCGAGTGAGATCACCCCTCAGTTTCTGTTCGAAGCGGTCGGCAACCACTTGTCGGCTCGTGATGATCTGTGGCATGTAGTTTATGGGCCGAAGCGCGAAACCTGGTTTAATGCTGAGACAATCGCTGCTCTCTCACACAGAAGCCCTGAGACGTTGTCTTCGGGCTTCCGGGTCTATGGAGAGGAGTCCTATCGTGCCCTGGCTGCGATACTTAG
>DSDH01000679.1 GCA_011055475.1 Phycisphaerales bacterium
GTGATCGGTGATGGCGATCGTCTTCAGGCCCAGGGCGTCGGCGCGGGCGCAGATCGCGGCCACGTCCATGTTCACGGCATGGCCGCAATAGTCGGTGTGGATGTGCATGTCATAGTGGATCATTGAGCGAGTCCTTCCACGGCAAGGGCGTGCACGGCCCGGTGCTCGGACCGCCACATATAGAGGCCCAGCAGCCACGCCGCCGCGAAGCCCGCCGGGGTCAATCGCAGGACGACGTGCGGCCCGAAATGATCCGCGACCGGGCCAAGCACCATCTGCGACAGACACGCCAGACCCCAGACGCCGCCGATGATCAACCCCATACGCCGCCCCAGGCCCGGACCGGGAGCCCGACGGGCCAGGGAGATCATCAGGGGATACGCTCCGAAGCCCAGGAAGCCCACGACAAACAGAAGAAATAGCGCCCACGTCCGTTCGATATGCATGATCGCCAGGAACAGCAGAGGCAGACTCGATCCGATCGCCACGACGGCGGTCCGGATTTCGCCCCATCGGTGCGCCAGACACCCCAGGACAAACGCCCCGACGCCCCCGCCGAGCATATACATCATGACGGCCAAGCCGCCCATCTCATGGGCATAGAGCCGCTGGGGGAGGATCCAGGTGAGCACCGCCGAGGTGATGCCCGCCAGCGTGGTCAGGGCCATGATCTGCCGGAACGGGGACACGCAGGGATGGTTTTTGGCGACGGTCGGAGGCGCCTGGGGCGGGTCCTGATCGCGTGCCAGCCGCAACCGCAAGGGGGTGATCAACAGAATCGCCCCTATGGGGAGAATGAAGAAGGCGTACAATCCGGCCAAGCCGTAAGAGCGGACCAGGACCGGGGCCAACACACTGCCCACGGCGAACCCGCCGACGCCGCCGGCCATGTAAAACCCCGTGCTCACCGACGGGCTGATGCAGTCCAGGGCGTGGATGGCTCGCATGGCTTCAGGGTGCACGATGCCCACGCCAACGCCGCCCAGCAAAGCCAGGCCCACCATCAGCAGGTATGAAAGCTGGCTCTGCGGCAGGAGGGCGGCCAGGCAGATGCTCATGCATAGCGCCAGGCCGATCTGCTGGAAGACGGGACGGTCGTTTTCGGCCCGCCAGTGCCCGGTCAACACCTGAACGCCGTTGCAGGTCAGGTTATAGATGCCGAGCAGCCAGCCCCCCGCGGCCACGGCGCCGAACATGCGACCGGCCAGGTTGATCCGCCAGGCAAAATGGTCCTGGAAGGCCGGCAGAACCGCGTGCATCACGCCGGGGGCCAGATCGATCACGAAGTGAACGGCCGTGAGAGCGAACAAATGCAGCCAGGCATGGGTGCGTCGTTCAAGAGCCATCGCTCATCGGGTCCTTCTATCGGCAGCGGCCCCGTTTTCGGGCTCGCAGATCAGTCGAAACACGTCGTTCTCCCGGACCAGCCGGCAGTCACAATCAAAGGCCCGGGCCAGAACCTCGCTGCACAACACCTGCTCAACCGGTCCGCAGGCCAGCGCCCGTCCCTCCTTGAGGATCAGGGCGTGTCTGATCCAGGGCCTGAGTTCCTCGACGTGGTGCGTGACCCACACGATGACCGGGCTGTCGGTATTGCATGCCAACCGCTCCTGATCCCGCAGGAAGCGCTCCCGCGCCGCGGGGTCAAGCCCGACGCACGGCTCATCCAGAATCAACACGGTCGGGTCCTGCACCAGGGCCCGGGCGATAAGCACCCGCTGTTGTTCACCCTGGCTAAGGAGCTCGTACCGCTGGTGCTCGCAGGCCAGAGCGCCGGTTATCGCCAGGGCCCGGCGGACCTGCGTGCGCTCATCATCAGTCACGTCACGGTACAACTGCAACGACGCATCCAGCCCGCCGGCCACGACCTCCCACGCCCGTTCGCGCCCGTTCAGACGCGTCATCAGGGCGTTGCTCACCCAGCCGATGCGGCGACGCAAGCGGGGGATGTCGGCCTGGCCGAAGGATTGCCCCAGGACCCGCACGCGCCCGCGGCTGGGCCATTCGTAGCCCAGGATGACCTTCAGCAGGCTGGTCTTGCCCGATCCGTTGGCGCCGAGCAGGGCCCAGTGCCGCCCGCGCTCGATCCGCCACGTAATGTGGCGCAGGATGGGACGGCCATCGCGGACCAGGGACACGTCGTCAAGATGCACCACCCCCTCGGCCATGCTTCACCCGACCGGACTGAAAACCTGGCCGGTGAGGCGCTCATAGGCTTCGATGTACTTGGCGCTGGTCTTCTCGGCGATGGCATCGGGCAGCTCGATGCCGGGACCGGACTTGTCGAAGTGAACCGCTTCGAGGTAGTTGCGGACGAATTGTTTATCGAAACTCTCCTGGTCGCGGCCCGGCTGATAGGCGTCGGCCGGCCAAAAGCGCGACGAATCCGGCGTCAGGACCTCGTCGATCAGGATGATGCGATCGTCGATCCGCCCCCATTCGAACTTGGTATCGGCCAGGAGAATCCCGCGCTCGGCGGCGTAGTCGCGGGCCTTGCAGTAGACTTCAATGCTCTTGTCGCGCACGTAGGCGGCGGCCTCGGCGCCGAGGATGTCCGCGGCCCGGTCAAAGGGGATGTTCTCATCGTGCTCGCCCTGCTCGGCCTTGGTGGCCGGGGTGAAAATCGGCTCGGGCAACCGGTCGCACTGCTTGAGGCCCGACGGCAGCGCCACGCCGCAAACGCTCTGGGTCTGCTGGTATTCCTTCCAGCCCGATCCGGCCAGGTAACCCCGCACCACGCACTCCACGGGCAGCACGTCGGTCTTGTGTACGAGCATGGACCGCCCGACCAGTTGGTCGGCATACCGGTCGAACGGATCGGGGAATTGGTCCACTTGATCGGTGATCAGGTGGTTCTCCACCACGTCGGCCAGGAAGTCGAACCAGAATCGCGAAATCTGCGTGAGTACCTGGCCCTTGTAGGGGATGCCGCTCTTCATCACCACGTCGAACGCGCTGATCCGGTCGGTGGCGACGATCAGCAGCGCGTCGCCAAGGTCGTAGATGTCGCGCACCTTGCCGCGTCGCGGGGCCACACCGGGAATATCCGTTTGCAAGATGACACGGGCCATGAATCCATCCTTTCCTGCGACGGTCTGCCGCTCGCCGGCAACCACCGGGGCGGTATCCTAGGGACGGACCCCCGCCCTGTCAAGGACGAATGGCGCGGACGAGGCGACGGCCTTGACCGCCCCTCGCCGGGGTTCTATACTCCGGCGATGCCTCGGATTACGATCGTCACGGTCAACTGGTACAGCGGCTGTTATCTGGCCGATCTGGTCACCCATCTCTGCGCCAAGGCACACGATCCGCGGGCGTTGGCGTTTCTGGTGATGGATAACACCGCCGGGCGGGATGGCGATCTTCGGGAATTGACGGCCTTGCGGGCCCAAGTCCACGTGGAACCGTTGGATACGGCCGGCCGGACGGGCTCACGGGCCCACGCGATGGCCCTTAATCGTGCGATGGGGCTTGTGGCGACGGAGTATTGCATTGTTGTGGACCCGGATGTGCACGTGTTCGAGCCCCAGTGGGATCGGTTCTGCCTGGAGCAGTTGGACCGACACGGGGCGGCGGCGATCGGGGCCCCCTACCCGCCATGGAAGGTGGGCAAGTACCACGATTTTCCCAGCCCGCCGTTCTGCCTGTTCAACGTCGAGGCCCTGCGGCCGACCGGACTGGACTGGACGCCGTTCTGCCGGGGACCCTTGGGGGACATGGGGACGTTCGCGCTTCGCCAGGTGGGACGGCTCGGCCCCATCGTGACGCGGCGGCGTTACGAGCGGTCCCGCTGGTGCCGCCGGTGGGCGGCGTGGGTGGAGCGGCAACTGGGCGTCTTCAGCCGGGATACGGGCTGGCGGATCGCCCGCGAGGCACGGCGACAGGGCCTGCGGTCGGTGCTGTTCGAGACGGTCGTGGCGCCCGGGCACGGCGTCGCGGTGTCGGGTACGCCGCGGGAGCGGGCGCTGGCGGCCCTGGCGGGTCAGTACGAGCTGTTCACCTGGGCGGGCCGGCCCATCGTGGTCCACAAGTACGGCTCGGCGGGTTGGCCCTGGCGGACCGAACTCGGCGATGACCTGGAACATTGGCAACGCTGCATCGCCACCGTCGAGGCGGATGAGGCGATGGGCGATCCGGCGGAGGAGCGATGAGCGCGGTCGCCAAGCCGGTCCGCTCGCCGCGTCACCGCTGGGCCCAGGCCGCGCGATGGGGTCTGATGGCGGTCTGTCTGGGCTA
>DSDH01000431.1 GCA_011055475.1 Phycisphaerales bacterium
CCGCGTTTTGGCGTCGGACCGTTGCACACGCGACGCAACCGGCGTAAGATGGCCGCACCATGAGGCTGGTTATCGGAAAAATTCGGGATGGGGCCGACAAGCTGTTCTTGTTGGCGCTCTTCGCACTGGGCCTGGTCATCGCCCAGGGTCTGGTCGTGTGGTATCAGCATGTCAAGCTGTCTGGCCCCATTCCGTTGGGCCAGACCGGCCTGGCGGTGCCGCTGCCCACGGGACCGGGCTGGACGGGGTCGCCCACGTGGCGGCTCGGGCCCGCGGGGGCCGTGCTGGCGGCGAATTTGCGGCATGCCGGTGTCCAGGTCGATGTGCGGTGCGTGTATCGGCCCAGCGATGAGGTGCTCAACAGCCGCCAGGAACTCATCGACGCGCTCGAGGAACACGGCTACCAGGTCGCCGACTCGGGACGGTTTCGCCTGGCCCGAACGGAGATGCTGTGGGTGGAGGCGCATGGCCGCGGCCAGGGCCAAACGATATTTCTTGGCGTGGTCTCGCTGGACAAGGCCATCCTGGAACTGGAGGTTCGTTCACCCGATTTGGATTTGGCGCGGCGGATTTTCATGGCGGTCGGCGAGAAGATTCGCTATCGCCCCCCGCCGGACCCGCGCTTGTCGGTCTAGGCGAGGGGGTCGGCACACGTCGCGAGGGTCCCCCGAAGCGCCGTTAGAACAGGAAAGGAAGACGTTGATGGACGCAACGCATGACTGCATTATCGTCGGGGCCGGCCCGGCGGGGTTGGGGGCGGCGCTCTATGCGGCGCGGGATCGATTTCGCACGCTCGTGCTGGAGAAGTTCTATCCGGGCGGCCAGATCATGACCACCGACCGGATCGAGAATTATCCCGGTTTCGAGAATATCACGGGTCCTGATCTGATCGAGAAGATGAGCAACCAGGCCACCGGCTTCGGCGCGGACATCCGCACCGGCGCCGAGGTCACCGCTCTGGCCCGCCGCGACGATGGCCTGATCGAGGTGCACGTCGACGAGGAGGTGCTCGTGGGCCGCGCGGTCGTCCTGGCGCCGGGCAGCACCTACCGGCACCTGGGCGTGCCGGGCGAGGAGGAGTTCCGCTCGGCCGGGGCGGGCGTGAGCTACTGCGGCACCTGTGACGCCCCGTTTTTCAAGGACAAGAAGGTCGTTACCGTCGGCGGGGGCAACACGGCCGTCGAGGACACGCTGCACCTGGCCAAGTTCGCCCGCGAGGTGATTATGGTGCACCGACGCAACGAGTTTCGCGCCGCCCGCGTGCTCGCCGAAGAGCTCATGGCCTACGTGAACAAGCCCGATTCGAACCTCTCGCTCGAGCTGGACAGCGTGGTGACCGCTATCGAAGGCGAGGGCAAGGTCGAGCGGGTCCGCGTCCGCAACGTCAAAACCGAGAGCGAGAAGACGATCGATTGCGACGGCGTCTTCGTCTTCGTCGGCATGATCCCGAACACGGACTTCTGCAAGGATTTTGTGGAACTCAGCGAGCACGGCTACGTAAAATGCGACCCGGCCTACCTGCGGACCCGCGTGCCGGGCGTATTTGTCGCGGGCGACTGCCGCGTGGGGGCCGCCATGCAACTGGTCACCGCCGTCGCCGACGGGGTGAACGCCGTGATGTGGATGAAGCAGTACTTCCGCGACCCGGACTGGTGGAATCAGGGCCTGACCGATGAGCTGGGCCCGGGAGGGTGGTAGCCGCCATGGCGCCGACGGACTTCGTGGCTTTGGGTCTGGCGTGGTACGTTGTGTTCGTCTTTTCGGTGACCGTACACGAAGCCGCCCACGCCTTGCTCGCCATGAAGCTGGGTGACCCCACCGCCTATCACGGCGGCCAGGTCACGCTGGACCCGGTGCCGCACATGCGACGCGAACCATTCGGCATGATCGTGGTGCCTTTGCTGTCGTATGTGATGGGCGGGTGGATGTTTGGCTGGGCCTCCACGCCGTATGATCCGGGTTGGGCCGCCCGCCATCCGCGGCGAGCCGCCTGGATGGGCCTGGCCGGGCCGGGCGGGAATCTGGCGCTGATTCTTCTGGCGGGCGTGCTGATTCACGCGGGCATCGCCGCCGGCTGGTTCTACGCCCCGCCGGCCATCACCTTCTCCACCGTCGTGGAGGCCAAGGCCGTCGGCCCGGCCAAGGCCGCGGCCGTGCTGCTGAGCCTGCTGTTCAGCCTGAATCTGTTGCTGCTGATTTTCAACCTGCTGCCGCTGCCGCCGTTGGATGGCACGGCCTGGATGGAACTGGTGCTCCGGGGCGAGGCCTTATTGCGTTATCGGCAGCTCATCGCCCATCCCCAGGCCCGCCTCGTGGGTCTGGTCCTGGCGTGGATCTTCTTCGACGTCGTTTTCGGTCCCGTCCATCACGTGGCGATCAATCTGCTCTATCCCGGGGCCGGATACCACTGATAAACGGGCCGACGTGGCCGTTGCCTGGGGCCCGTTCTTCGAGTATCTTGAACGATTTGACGGGCATTGCGACATGGTGGATTCGGAGTGCGGATCGTGACCGACAAGGAACTGATTGAGCGGATCCGGCAGACGGCTTACCTGGAGGGCGACTTTGTCCTGCGCAGCGGCAAGCGAAGCACGTACTACCTGGACAAGTACCTCTTCGAGACCTGTCCGGATATTCTCCGGGCACTGGGCGAGCGGTTCGCGCGACACGCCGGCGACGGGGTGACGCGGATCGCCGGGGCGGAGCTGGGCGGCGTGGCCCTGGCCGCGGCCACGGCTCTGGCGTGCGACAAGCCCTGGCTGATCGTCCGCAACAGCAAGAAGGGCTACGGCACGGGCAAACTCGTCGAGGGCGTTCTGGAGCCCGGTGATGGGGTACTCCTGGTCGAGGATATCGCCACCACGGGGGGGCAGGTGCTCGAGGCCGCCCGGGTCATTACCGAGGCCGGTGCGACCGTCACGAAGATCGTCGCCGTCATCGACCGTCGGCAGGGGGCCGCGGAGAACATCGCCGCCGCCGGATACGTATTTGATAGGTTGCTGACGCGCGAGGATCTGGGCATCGGCGGTGAGTGAGGCCGCGTCGGATCGCGGGGCGGCGGCTGCGGACGCGGCGACCGGCCAGGCGTTGGGGAACGGAGGCATGGAGCATTATCAACTGCTGTGCGACATCAGCGACCTGAACCACCTGTTCCGGCAGAGCGCCAGCGTGGAGAACCTGCTGGACGCCACGGTGCAGATGGTCACTCGTCACCTGTACTCCGACGTGTGCTCGATTTACCTCTACGATGAAGAGACCGAGATGCTGGTCATGCGGGCCACGGCCGGTCTGAACCCCGAATCCGTGGGCCAGGTGCGGATGAAGCTGGGCGAGGGACTGACGGGGATGGCGCTCAAGGAGCTGCGGCCCATCTGCGTCAGCCGGGCCAGCAAGCATCCCGATTACAAGCTCTTCGTTGGCACCGACGAGGAGCAGTTCGACAACTTCCTGGCCGTGCCGATCACGCGCGGCCTCAACCGGATCGGCGTGCTCACCCTGCAGCGCAAGAAGCGGACCAAGTTTCGCGAGGAGGACATCCGCGCCTGTCGGGCCGTGGCGTCGCAATTGGCGAACATTATCGAAAACGCACGGTTTGTCATCGGGCTTCACACCGAAAACGAACCACCACACGTGCCCGTCGAGCAGGTGTGGCATCTACCGGCGGGCCTGGAGGTGATCCACGGTCAGGTCGCAGCCGAAGGGGTTGCGCGGGGGCCTTGCCGCGTGCTCGACAAGGAACGCACGTTTGAGAAGCTGCAACAGCACACGTTTGACCGGACCTACACCCTCGACCAATTCGATGAGGCGGTCCGTCAAACCGAGAGCCAACTGGAGGAGTTGCAGAGCCGCGTGGAGGAAAAGCTGAGCGATGCGGCGTCGTTGATCTTCGCCTCGCATTTGTTGATCCTCAAGGACCGACAGTTCATCGGCACGATGCGCCAGTTGATCGAAGACGGCCAGAACCCACCGGCCGCGGTCCTGCACGTGGCCCGACAGTACATCGATATCTTTACGCACAGCACCAACCGCTACATTCGTGAGAAGGTGCAGGACGTCGAGGACCTGATCACGCGGCTGCTCGGCAACCTGCTGCAGGACGCGGATCGGCCGACCGGCCTGGCCGGGACGATCGTCATCGCGCGGGAGCTGTTCCCGTCCGACCTGTTGCAGATGAGCTCGGAGGACGTCGCCGGAGCCGTGCTGGTCGCCGGGGGGGTGACGGGACACGTGTCG
>DSDH01000705.1 GCA_011055475.1 Phycisphaerales bacterium
CCGTCGTAGTTCGGGGCGGTCTTGAACGGCTCAAAACGTCCGCTCTCCGCGGCCTGGCGGGTCTTTTCCAGTAGCGCGACTCGCTCGGCCTCGTTCATCGGGTTGAACGCACGCGCCAGGGCCATATTCGCCTCCAGCAGCCGCGTATTCTCCATCCCCGACACGATCGTGCTGACCGGCAGCGACCAGACGTACCGCAGGCCCTGTTCCGGCGTAACCAGGCCCGACTGCAACAGATGGCCGCTGCCCAGCGTCTTCATCGCGATCACGCCGATGCCCCGCCGCACCAGGATCGGCACGACGTGCTTCTCGAAGCTCTTGTACTGCGCATCGAACACGTTCAGCGGCATCTGCACCGCGTCCCACGGGTAGCCGTAGGCGAGCATCTTGAGATGCAACATGGGATCCCGATGGCCGGTGTAGCCGATGAACCGCACCTTGCCCTGCTTCTTGGCCGCCTCGGCCGCCTCGATCCCCCCGTCGGGGGCAAAGATCATCTCCGGATCGGGGTCGTAGACGATCTCGTGGAACTGCCACAGATCGATCACATCCGTCCGCAGCCGCCGCAGGCTGTCCTCCAGGTGCTCCATCGCGGTCTTCTTGTCGCGACCGTGGTGCTTGGTCATCAGAAAGGCCTTCTTGCGATAGCCGTCCTGCAGGGCCCGGCCCATCAGCTCCTCGCTGCGGCCGTTGTGGTACTCCCAGGCGTTGTCCAGGAACGTGACGCCGCCGTCAATGGCCCGCCGGGTCAACGCAATGGACTCGTTGTCGTCGCGAATCCGCCCGATATGGTGCCCCCCCAGGCCCAGGATGGACACCTCGACGCCGCTCCTGCCCAGCGGGCGGGTTGGAATCGGCGTCTCCGCCGCGACGGCCGAACGGCCGTTGACAAAAGCAGCGGCCCCGATGGCGCCCGCGGTGGCCTGAAGAAAACCCCTTCGTGTAAGCGTGTGCCTGTTCATGGTTCTGCCCCTTCATTTTCCTCGACCCTTCCAGACCCCTGAATCCGCCACTCAGCATACCCCGGGCGTCTTTGGAATACAACCATGGATCGTCAAGGCAACGAAGCG
Source organism: Phycisphaerales bacterium (assembly GCA_011055475.1). Taxonomy (GTDB): domain Bacteria; phylum Planctomycetota; class Phycisphaerae; order Sedimentisphaerales; family Anaerohalosphaeraceae; genus DSDH01. The sequence goes on from DSDH01000705.1 coordinate 1,071, forward strand.
GGCCCCAGCCACGAGCATTCGGCGGGCCGTGCGGCTTTTACGAACGGCTCAGGTGCGTGCGGCGACAAAGCTGGACCAGATCATCGAGCTGAGCGGCGATCTGATCGACCTGGTCACTCTCGATCAAATCTTCCAGCATCTCGGCCTTCTCCGAAAGCACCGGGAACCCGGCCAGCCCCCCCACTCCTTTGAACGAGTGCAGCTTGAGGGCCAATTCCTTCAGCGCGCCATGCTGAAAGTCCTCCTGCATCTGGGCGACCCGTTCGGGAAGGTGACTCACGAACTTCTCGACGGCCTTGGTGTAGTCTGGGTCGTCGGCCAGGAAGGACACGATCGGCTGCCCCTCGGCGGCCTGTTGGCGCTGCCGGTTCTGCTGCACGAGTCGCCACACCTTGCGCAGCAACAGATCGGATTTGATGGGCTTGCGGACGCAATCGTCGCATCCGGCCTGGAGACATGCCAACTCCTCCGACCGTTCGAGGGAAGCCGTCATCGCCAGGATGGCGGTCCGCCGGTTGGCCCCGGTCGCCCGGATCGCCGCCGTGGCCTCCAGCCCGTCCATCCGCGGCATCTGGATATCCATGAGAATCACGTCGAAGGTCTCTTCGGCCGCCGCCTCGACGGCCTCTTTGCCGTCGGCGCAGAGCCGCGTGCGGTAACCGGCCTTTCGGAGCAGGATATCCAGCAACATGGCGTTCTCGCGCACATCGTCGACGATCAGGATCGAACCGTTCGACGACTCGGCGGCCGACGAGGGCGACCGGGACTCGTCCGGAGCGGCAGGCGGCGGGGTCGTTGTCTGCTCAGGAACCTGGAGGTGCTCTGACGGCGCGGCATCACCGGTCGGCTTTTCCTCCGTAGAGCCCGGCCGCCTGTCCGGGGAAAGACCGAGATCCACGCAGGCCGTCAGCAGCCCCGTGACACGCGACCCCTCCCGCAAGGGAATCTTGCTGAGCAGGACGCGCCCCGCCGGTCCGTCGGCCGCGGGAACCTGCACCTCCAGGTTGAGCAGGGCGATTCCCGTACGCCGAACCTCATCGTCGACCCGCCACAACACCTCTTGCAGTTTGCCCACGCCGGACAGATCGCCCTCGGTCATCCCGACGATGTCGTCGGGATGCCCCAGGCCGACACGCCGCGCGAAGGCCTCGTTACACCCTTGAAAAACGCCGTCATCGTCCTTCCAGCAGATCGGCCAGGGCAAGGCCTGGAGGATGCCTCGCAGCCGCCGCACGTCGTCGCGCAATCGATCCACGCGGGACTCCTGCTCCAGGCTCAGGTTCTGCAACTCGTCGGTGACGCGACCGATGGCGTGACGGGCGTGCAGATGCGCTTCACGGCGCCCGATGCGGTAATAGACAAAGCCGCCGGCCAACAGGGCCATGACAAAGCAGCCGAGCATGATGAACGTATTCTGCGCGTGAATCCGCATGGGGGCGGCCACCTCGCCGTCATAGTCCACGCAGGTCGCCAAGGCCCACCGTTCATTGCCGACGATCACGGGCGACCAGGCCATCATCGTGCGTCGGTGCGCCCGTCGATTCAACAGGGCCCCGGTCACGCCCTCGCGGCCGCTGAGCATGTTCGCCACGGCACGCCGCGACTGGGCCTCGGTGCCCAGGTCATGCAACTCCAGAATGAACACCGATCGCCCGGCGAAGCCGGCATCGGGATGGGTCAGCACCTGACCGTCGTCATCCAGAAGCCACACGTAGTTGTGCGCCGCGCCCCACATGCCCCCGATGAGCTCCGCGAGGGTCGCGGTGTGAATCACGGCCACGACGGCGCCAGCCACCTTGTCATTGAGAGTGACCGGCAAGCACAGGGACACCGCCATATCGCCCTCCGGCGACTGAAACACCTCACCGACGTGCAGCGGTGCCCCTTGCAGAACCGCCCGCAGGCCGATCCGAAGGGGAACATCCACCACGATCGCCTGATCGGCCCCACCCTGGCTCCACACGACCTGTCCATCCGCATCGAGAACGTGCACCGCGCTGACGAGCCGATCCACGGGGCTGTTGGTCCACAGCGATGGGGTCTCGGAACGATGGGGTGGCCGCAGTCGCTCGGCCAACATCGAATGCACCGCCGGACCGGAGGCGAACACGTGCAGTTCCGAGCCGATCGTCTGGACGACGTGCGACAGGTGTTCGGCCTTGGCGCGTGCGACGGCCAGCACGTACTGCTGGGTCTGTCGAACGATCACCTCCTCCACGTGGCGCAGGTTCAGCGTGGTCAGCAGGGCCATGTAAGCCAGTGCCGCCACACACAACACAACCGTAACGACGATCCTTGTGCGATTTCGCTTCATGATCTCATACCGGGCTCGCCGACCCAGGCGAGGAACCCACCCGACCACGACCCGCGACACCCGGCGCGGCCATCTACGAAGGGATCGACTCGGCTGGAGCGAACCCGGCTCACGTATCGGCCCGCCGAGGGCTCTTCTTAATCGGCAATGGTGACCCGATCACCGGTCACCTCGTGGTCGCGCGATTCCCCACGCGGCAGACCGTGCACATCCAGCAGCCGGACCTATAATCCACGAACGCATGTGGAGGGGTTGTCCGTCGGCCCATCGGCCTCGACCAACGTGTGAAGGCCGCGGAGCGGAGCGGCCACAGACCCGCCCGGACAGTCCCTTTTTTTGGCCCATCGGAGAGTTTTGCATCGGCCACAACCGTCGGCCAGCCGCTCCGGACTCACCCATTTCGAGAATCTTTTCACATTTGTGCGCAGACACCGGAAAATTGTTGACTTCTTCCCGTTTCCGAACATATAATGCTTTATGCCTGTCCTGAATTCGTCTCTGCGAATGCTACCAATGTGTTTTTCGCGATGATGGACTACATGAGCACAACCAACCCATGTGCGATAAATGGGCGGATTCGAGAGCTTCGGATTCGCCTGTACGGCCCGCGGGGAAAGAGTGCCTTTGCCCGGGATGTGGGTCTGAGTCCCAGCACCTACAATTATTATGAAAATGATCGGGTCCCTCCCGCGGACGTCCTCGTGCGAATTCACGAGCGGACCGGCTGTGATCTGAGCTGGTTAATGACCGGGCGGGCGAGCTCCGGGGGATCGGGACCGCCGGACAGGAGCGATTCGGAACTGCATCGCGCCCTGGACACTCTGCTGATGGCCGATCCGCGGGC
>DSDH01000571.1 GCA_011055475.1 Phycisphaerales bacterium
CGGTGGCCCCGGCCAGTGGATCGCGACAGGTGGTGTGGACGCTCTCGCCGTTGAGCGTCACACCCGTCTGGAGGCCCCCCAGGACAAGCTCATCACGCACGGGGTTCCAGATCCCCGCGGCGACGCCTCGGCCCTCCTCGACCAGCGCCACGGAGACGCACCATTCATCGAGACCTTCCACGAATTCGCGAGTGCCGTCGAGCGGATCGACGATCCAGACGCGGCGGGCCGACAGACGCGAGGCATCGTCGGCCGTCTCTTCGCTGAGCCATCCCTCACCGGGCCTCAGCAGTGTCTGACGCAAGATGCGGTCCAGCTCCACGTCGGCCTCAGTCACGGGGTCGCCCCCGGCCTTGCGTTCGGCGGCGACCTGGCCGGGGGTATATCGCGCGACGACAGGCCGGGCGGCGGCCAGGGCCGCGGTGATCCGCGCCAGAACGTCTTGGGTATCGCTCATATTAAGGACCTTTCGTTGGACAGCCAGGTTGTTCGGCGTGGGTGTGAGGTATATCACCGGTCTGCTGCTCACGTCGCCTCGTCATCTGTGTCGGATACACACACCGGAGCTCGCAGCCGATGCGGGATGGACTTGATATCTTCCACGATCATGTACAGGGACGGCACGAGGATCAGGGTGATGGCCGTGGCGAACGCCACGCCGAACGCCAGGCTGATGGCCATGGGGATCAGAAACCGGGCCTGCAGGCTTCGCTCGAACATCATCGGTGTCAGCCCGAGGAACGTCGTCAGGGTGGTGAGCATGATCGGCCGGAATCGTCGCGTGACCGAGTCTCGAACGATCACGGGCAGCGGCAGGTGGCGCCGCCGCTCGCGGTTGATCAGATCAATCATAATGAGCGAATCGTTCACCACTACGCCCGACAGGGCCACGATGCCGAAGAAGGACAGTAGGCCCAGATTGAACTGGAAGTTCATCACGTGACTCATGATGATGTGTCCCAGGACGGCCCCAACCATGCCGAAGGGGATCGCGGACATGATGATCACCGGCTGGCTGTAGCTGCGGAACTGGACGGCCAGCAGGCCGTAGATCGCCAGCAAGGCGATGGGGAATGAGGTATACAAAGCGCCGAACGCCTCGGCGCGTTCGCGCTGCTCGCCGGCGAACCGCCAGTACAGACCGGGGCGTCGGGCCATCAGCTCCGGGAGCACCCGCTGTTGGAGGTCCTGGTTAATCTCCTCGGCGTTGGCCTGCTGCGTGTCCACGTCCGCGGTGACGTTGACCACGCGACGGCGGTCCGCCCGGCGGATCGTGGCGTAGCCCCGTCCGTACTCCACGTGGGCGACCGTCATGAAGGGAATCTCCCGGCCGTCGGGCATGCGGATGCGCATATTCTCGATATCACCCAGGCTGCGTCGTTCCTCCAGGGGATACCGCAGCATCACACGGACATCGTGTTTGCCCCGCTGGATACGCTGCACCTCGTCGCCGTAGAATCCCTGACGCACCTGTCGCGCCAGGTCGCCGAGCGTCAGACCCAGCGTGCGGGCGGTCTCGGTCAGCGAGAGCTTGATCTCGGCCTTGCCCGGCTCAAAGCTGTCGGCGATGCTCAGCGTGCCCTGATAATCGCGAAGAATGCTCTTGAGGTCTTCGGCCGCGGCCAGGAGCTCATCAAAGTCCTCGTGCGCCAGCTCGATGTTGATCGCCTCGCCCGGATGGAACAGTCGGGCTTCAAACGTCAGCGATGACACCCCCGCCACCTCGCCGACCAGGTGCTCCCACCGATTCTTCAAGGCCATTGACGAGACCTTGCGGCCATCCTCGCTGGCCAGCAGCTCGATGGTGATCTCTCCTAAATGGCCCTGGCTGATACCGCCTTGGCCTCCGCCGGCCGGACCGCGCTGGTTACTGGTCGGCTGTGTGCCCACGGTGGTGGCCATGTGCTGGAAGATCGAGGGGGCATCGGCCTCGGTCCGGTGCGCGGCGTCGTATTCATCACGCACCTGGATCGCGGCTTTTTCGATCCGTTCGAGCACGGCCAAGGTCTGTTCGACCGGCGTGCCCTGGGGCATGGTCAGGGCCGCGACCATCCGGTCGCCCTCGACGGCGTCGAAGAAGACCTGCTTGATGACCCCGCCGGCGATCAGGCCGATGGTGCTCAGGAGCACGACGACACCCGCGGCGAGCGTGGCGTACCGATAGCGCACGGCCATCGTCGCGAAGGCGGCGAATGGCCCGTTGACAAAGGCGTCGAAAACGCGGCCGACTCCATTGTGCAGCTTCTCGATCGGATGATGGCCGGGACGGTTCTTATCGCGGATCTTCGTGCCGGCCAGGTGGGCGGGCAGGATCAACAGCGCCTCGATGAGCGAGACGCTCAGCACCAGGATCACGATCAGCGGGATGACCCGCATGATCTTGCCCATGATGCCCGTGACGAACATCAGCGGCGCAAAGGCGAACATCGTCGTCAGGACGGCCATGAGCACCGGAGCAGCCATTTCCCGCACACCGCGGACGGCCGCCCGCACGGCGGTCATGCCCCGTTGGCGGTACTCGAAAATGTTTTCGCCTACAACAATCGCGTCGTCGACCACGATGCCAAGCACCATGATGAACGCGAACAGGGAAATCATGTTCACCGAGATGTCGAACAGGGGCATGAGCCAGAAGGCGCCCAGAAACGAAATGGGAATGCCCAGCGTGGTCCAGAAGGCCAGTCGGATGTCCAGGAAGAACGTCAGGCACACGAACACGAGGACCAGGCCCATGTAGCCGTTGCGCAGCAGCAAGTCCAGGCGGCTGCGGAGCACCTTGGACTGGTCCTGCCAGACGGACATCTGTACGCCGGCCGGCAGATGGCGGCGCTTGTCCGCGATGTACCGCTTGGCCGTATCCGCCACGTCCAGGGCGCCTTGCTCGCCGACGCGGTAGACCTTGACCTGCACGGCCCGTTGGCCGTCGAAACGCGTGGCGATGTCGGAGTCATCGAAGCCGTCGATCACGGTGGCCATCTCACCGAGGCGGATCTGCGTGCCGTCGGGTCGCGTGAGCACGACGATCTGCTCGAATTCGGGGCCCGTGTACATCTGGCCCTTGGCCCGCAGGAGAATCTCGCCGCCGACGGTCTTGACCGAGCCGCCCGGAATGTCCAGCGAGCTGTTGCGAATCGCCGCCGCCAACTGATCGAACGTCAAGGCGTATCGGCGGAGCGTATCCTCGGAAACCTCGATGGAGATCTCATAAGGCCGCACCCCCGCGACGTCCACCTGGCTGATATTCCCCAGCGCGGTCAGGTCGTCCTTTACCTGTTCGGCGAGTTCCTTCAGGGTCCTTTCCGAAGCATCGCCGTACAGCACGATGGTGAGCACTTCGTAGCGGGTGGTCAGCTCCGTGACGATAGGCTTCTCCGTTTCTTCGGGAAAAGTGATAATCCGGTCGACCTCGGCCTTCACGTCGTCAAGCACGTCGCTGGGGTCGGCGTATTCCTCCAGCTCCAGGGTCACCATGCTGGCCCCCTCGGCACTGTTGGAGTACATGCGCTTAATCCCGTCAACCCCGGCGACGGCCTCTTCCACCCGCCGGGTCACCCCTTCTTCCACCTCCGAAGGCGACGCCCCCAAATAGGGCACGGTGATCGTGATCACGTCCAGACTCATCTCGGGGAAGAACTCAATCTTGATCCCCAGGATGGTCAGGAGGCCGCCGGCGATGATCAGGACCATCAACAGGTTGGCCGCCACGTGATTCTGGGCGAACCAGGCCAGAAGACCGCTTGGCCGCTTGGCTTGATTATTGGCGGTCATCGGCGGGGTCCTTCTCCATGGCCATGTTGGCGTCGGATCGCAGCTCGGTTCGTATTTCCATGCCGTCGCTGACGACGTCCAGCGCACTGAGGATCACCTGATCGCCATCGGCCAGGCCCTGTGAAATGTACACGGACCGGTCGTCCTGGCGGGCGATCGTCACGTTGCGAATGCGCAGCCGACCTTCCTCGGCTACCCATACGGAGCGCCCCTTTCGCAGTGCGTACCGGGGGATGCGAACGATGCCCGGGACGGAGTGGCCCTGGATCTCTACCTGGTGGATGAACATCCCCGGAACCAGGGGCGGCCGATCGTCCGTGGGTGTGAAGGGGGCCTTGACCTCGATGACGACGGGAACCGTTCGGGCGGTCTCGTCGATGCGACCCTGGGTGCGGACGACACGACCCTCCCACGTGTACTGGCGTCCGGCGAAGTCGGTCTTGAGC
>DSDH01000083.1 GCA_011055475.1 Phycisphaerales bacterium
ACCAGGTACTACGAGCAGCATCGCGACCGTTTCACCGTGCCCGAGATGGTCCGCGCGGCGCACATCGTCAAGCACCCCACGCCGGCGACGGACCCGCAGCAGGTCGAGACCGAGATGCGGCAGATTCTGGACCAGCTCCAGGCCGGGGCGGATTTTACGAAGATGGCCGCCGAGCACTCGGACTGTCCGGACAACGGCGGGGACCTGGGCTTTTTCGCGCGGGGGCAGATGGTCGAGGCCTTCGATGCCGTGGTCTTTGACATGCAGCCCGGCGAGATCAGCGACGTGTTTCGCACGGAGTACGGCTTCCATATCGCCACGGTGATCGAGCGGCGGCCGGCCATACCCTGTCCTCTGGATGAGGTACGCCCTGTCATCGTCAAGGAATTGACCGAGGCCGCACGCCAGCGGGCGCTGGAGCAGTTCGTCGACGCCGAGAAGGCCAAGGCCACGATCGAAGAGAAGTGACGCGGAATCGAAGTGTGAAGGCAAGCTCGTTTGGCGAGTTGGCCGCAAGAGGCGGGCCCATGGACGACGGCCCGCGGGGAGGTGACCGTCATGGCGGACCAGGGATTTACACACCTTCATCTGCATACGCAGTATTCCCTTCTGGATGGGGCGATCGCGCTCAAGCGGCTGTTCGGGCGGGTCAAGGAATTGGGCATGGAGGCCGTGGCGATCACGGACCACGGCAACATGTTCGGCGCGATCGACTTCTACACGCGGGCCCAGGCCGCGGGCGTCAAGCCGATCCTTGGCATCGAGGCCTACATCGCCCCGAAAAGTCGCTTCGACAAGTCCGGCGGCGGGGGGGGCAAGGAGAACGCCTATCACCTGATCCTCCTGGCCGAGACCCTCGTCGGCTATCGGAACCTCCTGAAGCTGGCCAGCATCGGTTTCACCGAGGGGTTCTACTACCGCCCGCGGATCGACAAGGAGGTGCTGGCCGAGCTGCACGAGGGGCTGATCTGCACCACGGCGTGCATCGCCGGCGAGGTGCCCGCGGCGCTGGTGCGCGGCGATGAGGCCGCCGCCCGGCGGGCCGTCGAGAGTTATCTCAAGATCTTCGGCCCGGAACGGTTCTTCATCGAGGTTCAGCAGCACGAAAGCTCTCAGCCGGATACCCTGGATGTGAGGGGGTCGCTGGTCGACCTGGCCCGGCGGATGGGCGTGGGGCTGGTCGTGACCAACGACGTGCATTTCCTCAACGCCGACGACTACGAGGCCCACAATGCCCTGTGCTGTATCAGCACCGGCAAGCTCGTCACGGACGAGAGCCGCATGACGTACCCGCCCGATGTCTACCTCAAGAGCCCGCAGGAGATGCGCGACCTGTTCGCCGATCTGCCCGAGGCGTGCGACAACACGCTGGCGATCGCCGAGCGCTGCAACGTCGAACTCGACCTGAGCACGCGGCACGCGCCCGTGTATCGGCCCGCCGACGGCGGCACGGCCGAGGCGTGTCTGACACGGCTGGTCATGGACGGGGCCCGGCAGCGCTACGGCGAGCTGACGCCCGAGATCCGCGAGCGGATCGACCGCGAGCTGGAGGTCATCGAGGGCAAGGGTTTTGCCAGCTACTTCCTGATCGTGTGGGACTTCTGCAACTACGCGCGGCAGAACAACATCCCCGTCGGCGCCCGCGGCAGCGCGGTCGGCACCGTCGTGGGGTACTGCCTGGGCATCTGCGACGTGGACCCGATCCGGTACGATCTGCTGTTCGAGCGGTTCATGGACCCCGAGCGTAACGAGATGCCCGATATCGACATCGACATCTGTCAGGACGGCCGCGCCCGCGTGCTCGAATACGTCCGGGCCAAGTACGGCCAGATCGCCCAGATCATCACGTTCGGGACGATGAAGGCCAAGGCCGTCATCCGCGATGTGTGCCGCGTGATGGACGTGCCGCTGGCCGAGGCCGACCGGCTGGCCAAGCTCATTCCCAACGAGCTGAAGATGACGCTGGACAAGGCGTTGCAGATCGAGCCGGACCTCCGCGAGGCCTGTGCGCAGGATGAGCGCACGCGCAAGGTCTTCGACATCGGCCGCAAGCTCGAGGGGCTCACCCGCCACGCCTCGGTGCACGCCTGCGGGGTGGTGATCGCCGATGAGCCGCTGACCGATTACCTGCCGCTGTACAAGGCACCCGGCTCGGACGACCTGATTACGCAGTTCGAGGGCCCGACCGTCGAGCGGGTGGGTTTGCTCAAGATGGACTTTTTGGGCCTCAAGACCCTGAGCATCATCCAGCGGGCCGTGGACCTGATCGAAACGCTCCACGGTGAACGGATCGACATCGAACGGATCGACACCGCCGATCCGCGGGTCTACGCCGAGATCTTCAGCACGGGCCACACCAAGGGCGTGTTCCAGTTCGAATCCGGCGGCATGGCCGACCTGCTGATGAAGCTCAAGCCCGACCGCCTGGAAGACCTCATCGCCGCCAACGCCCTGTATCGACCTGGCCCGATGGCCCTGATCCCCGATTTCATCCAACGCAAGCACGGCGGCCGCTGGGACGTGCCCCATCCGATCATGCGCGAGGTGCTGGAGGAGACCTTCGGCATCATGGTCTACCAGGAGCAGGTCATGCGGATCTGCAATCGGCTGGGCAAGATTCCGCTGCGCCAGGCCTACACGCTGATCAAGGCCATCGGCAAGAAGAAGGACAAGATCATCAAGGCGGCCAAGGAGCGGTTCGTGGCCGGGAGCGTCGAGCAGGGCCTGGCCGCCGCTGGGGCCGAGGAGATTTTTGACCTGATCGAGCGGTTCGCCGGCTACGGCTTCAACAAGAGCCACGCGACGCGCTACTCGTTCGTGGCCTACCAGACGGCCTGGCTGAAGTGCTACTGGCCCGTCGAGTTCATGGCGGCCCTGCTGACCTACGAATCAGGCAACACGGACAAGGTCGTCGAATACATCGAGGAATGCCGGCGGATGGGCATCGATGTGCTGCCGCCGGACGTCAACGAGAGCTATACCGATTTCACCGTCATCTACGTGGAAGGGCCCCAGGGCAAGAAGGGGGTCATCCGCTTCGGCCTGGGGGCGGTCAAGGGCGTCGGCGACAAGGCCGTCGAGAAGATCGTCGAGGCCCGTCGCGAGGTCGGTCGCTTCGGCAGCCTGTTCCACTTCTGCGAGCACGTGGACCTGCGGGCCGTCAACAAGCCCGTCATCGAGGCGCTGATCAAGGCCGGGGCCTTCGACCAGTTGGGTGGCAGCCGGGCCCAGATGATGGCCGGCCTGGAAAAGGCCATGCAGATCGGTCAACAGCTCCAGGCCGACCGGCAGAGCGGCCAGATGAGCCTGTTCGGCGCTGCGGTCGATCCGGCCGAGACGCTGGCCCGCGATCGCGAGGCCCTGCCCAAGGTCCAGCCCTGGACCGAGATGGAGATGCTCACTCACGAAAAGGAGGTGCTGGGGCTGTACGTGACGGATAATCCGCTCAGCCACCACGCCACCGAGCTGGACGCGTACGCCAGCGGGTTCACGACCGATCTGGCCGACCGGCCCCAGGATGCGGAGATCGTGCTGGGCGGGATGGTCACAAAGGTCCGCCAGCTCGTATCGCGCAATGGCCCTCGCGCCGGCAGCAAGATGGCGGTGTTCGAGCTGCAAGACCTCCAGGGCAAGTGCGAAGTCGTCATGTTCGCGGAGATCTATGAGCGCTTTGGCACGTTGCTGGCCGTCGATCGCGTCGTCTTTGTCAAGGGCAAGGTGGATCACAGCCGCGAAACGCCGCAGGTCCGCTGCGAGGAGCTGATCTTGCTGGAGCAGGCGGCCCAGCGCCTGGCCGCCCGCGTCCGGGTGAACTTCGAGCACGACCAGGTGACCGAGGACCTCGTCGCCCGTGTGCGGTCGCTGTGCGAGGGGCACCGCGGGGCCAGCCGATTGCACGTGAGCCTGACCACGCCGGCGGGCTTTCGCATCCGCGCCGTCGCGAATGAGCGCCTCAGCGTGCGGCCGGATGTGGAGTTTTGCGAGAAGCTTCGGGCCTTGGTCGGCCACGACCGTGTGGAGCTTCTACGCCGCTGAGCTTGTGGGGGAGCGTGAATCCCGGTATGTCCGACACGCCTTGATGCAGGCTGGCCGGCGATCCGTTGAAAAAACCGGGGGCCGCAAACCCATCCCCACTGTCATCCCGACAGGAAGGCCGAAGGCCCGCAGCGTAGAAATCGGACCAGGTGGCATGCC
>DSDH01000710.1 GCA_011055475.1 Phycisphaerales bacterium
ACAACCGACTCGCGGTGAAAAGAGAGTCACAAATGAGAAGGGGCCCGAACATGAGAAGGCAAGGTTTTACGATTGTCGAACTGCTGACGGTCATGAGCGTGATCGCGATCCTGATCGGTCTGCTGGTGCCGGCGCTCAACCTGGTGAAGGACGCCGCCAACCAGATCCAGCAAGGCGCGCAGTTCCACAGCATCGGCGTGGCGCTGGACCTGTACAAGGCGGAGTTCGGCGAGTATCCGCCCTCGAACGACAACATCGATGAGTACGACCCGGCCAATAACGCGACCGTGCGGATCGGAAACCAGACGCGGACCGACCAGAACTACTATTGCGGGGCGAACAAGCTGGCCGAGGCCCTGGTCGGATTGGATTTTCTCGGCTTTCACCCGAAGAGCCAGTTCTGGTCGACCGGCGAGGGCAAGGTGGTCAACCTGCAGACCGGCCAGGAGGCGTTCGTCCAGGTGTACGACGCGGTCAACGGCATTCCCGCGATCAATCAGACGGCCGACGAGAACGTCAAGGCCCGCGGCGGCAAGAGCGGCGGTCCGTTCATCGAGCTGGAGAACGCCAATGCGTTTCGTATGCAGGACGTGTACACCGATACGCCGGGGTTCAATGCCAACAGTGTCGTCTTATGTGATTCCTACGCGCGCAAGCGCAACGCCTTGAGCGGAAGCCGCAAGACGGGCATGCCCATTCTGTACTATCGAGCCCGGAGCCAGTACGTTCAGCAGGACATCAATGACCCGCTCGATATTCAGAACGACATCTACTACTACCCGGACAACTGGCACCTGCTGAACCTGGGTACGGCCGAACAGACACCGCAACGGCACCCGCTGGCCCGGCAGACAACCGTCACCGCCCTGCAGAACCTCGAGGCCTTTGAGGAGATGGTTGTCAACCCGCAGGTCGTGGAAGCGGCGGGGATCAAGCGGCCGTATCGGGCCGGCTCGTACATCCTGATCAGCGCGGGCAAGGACGGCCTGTACGGCACGGCCGACGACATCACCAACTTCGACAAGAGGGAATAGACCGTCACCGTCGGTGCGTTGCGATCGGGGTGAGGTTCCCCCCATGGGCGTCCTGTTCGCCCCGGGCTTGGGGAAAACGGCATGAACGGCGGGCCAAGACAACGGGCTTTCTCGCTGGTGGAGATGCTGGTCGCCATGGCGATCATCATCCTCCTCGCGGCCTTGGTGCTGGGCGTGGGCAGGCACTTGGTGCACCAGTCGCAGGAGCGTCTGACCGCGAGCGCCTTGCAGGTATTGGTGGCGGCCCTGGAGCAGTATTACGAATCGCGGCAGACGTTTCCGGAAGCGCCGCCGGGGTTCCGCCAGGCCGATCTGGAGAACGCGCTGCGCCGAGGCCCGCAAGACAGAGCGGAACCGGACATACAAAACACGTATGCCTCGAGCGAGCTGTTGTACTATCGGCTGGATGAAGCGCCCGACAGTCGGCGTCTGGTCGAGACTATCGCCGACAGTCTCAAGACGGACCTGGACGACCAGGGGCGGCGACGGCGGTTCACGGTTCAGGCCACCGGCGAGCAGATTCCGCTGGTGCGGTTCGTGGATGCCTGGGGCCGGTCGCTGCGGTACGTGTACGAGCCGGACACGATGACGTTTCCGATCGTGTCGTCGGCGGGCATCGACGGGCAGTTCGGCACGGCCGACGACCTGACGAGCGAGCGGTGACTCCGCCGGGACGACGGGTCAGAGAGGATATCGCGATGCGAAATGACAAGAGAATCAGGCGATCAGACCGACGGGGATTCACGCTGTTGGAGTTGCTGGTGGTCATCGGGATCGTCGCCATGCTGGTGGGGATCCTGTCGGTGGGGCTCAAGAACGTGGTTCGGCAGGCCCGGAGTCTCAAACAGAGGACCATCCTGCGGAGCATGGACACGGGGTTGGAGCTTTTCGCCAAGGATTTCGAGGACTACCCCGAATCGGCGATGACGTCAAACAGCGGTTCGCCGCCTTACGTGTGCGGGGCGCAGCACCTCGTCGAGGCCCTGGTCGGGCGGGATGGCCGCGGGTTCGAGCCGAAGACGAAGTGGTACGCCCCCAGCGCCGATCCCACGCTGTACACCGACGACCAGGAGAGCCTGTGGCGCCGCAAGGGCCCGTACACGGAACTGAAGGACGCCGGGGCGTTTCTGCTGACGGAGTTGTATAACAGCCCCGCGACCCCCCTGTTCTCGAACGACAGCCCCACCGAGCCGCTCAAACAGCCGCGGGCCCCGGTGTTCGCCGACATCTTCCACCTTCGCCGGGTCCCCACCGCGAGTCGGGGGACGGTGTACGTGGGTAACCCGATTGTGTATTTCAAGGCGGACAAGGCCTCGCGCTTTTTCGGTAACCGGACGGAGCAGCCCGACCATGACAAGTGGATCTACCGGTACAGCGATTGCAGCGAGATCTTCGCGCTGGGCTCGGTGAAGGATCCGGCCGTCCAGCATCGATACGCCCCGGACTTCGTGGACTCCGACACGGGTGAAACGGGGCCGGATTTGTTCTACGAGGCGATCACGAATCCCACGATGGCCACGGACCGGTTCAGAAAGCCGTACAACCCCGGGACCTTCATCCTGATTTCGGCCGGCTGGGACGGCGTGTTTGGAACCAAGGATGACGTCACGAACTTCAACTAGGGATCGACGCCCGCGACGCGCTGCGCCACGGGCGACCGAAACGATGCGGGAGCGATGACATGAGGATTCGCCTGCGGGACAACAGACAGCGAGCCGCCGGTTTCACGCTGGTCGAGCTGCTCACGGCGCTGGCGGTGGTCGCGGTGCTTCTGGCCTTGATCGTGCCGGCCTTCAACCTGATTACCAAGCAGGCCCTGAACGTGCGGCAAAAGGGGCAGTTCAATCGCATCGAGGTGGCCCTGGAGGCGTTTCGCACGGACTTCGGCGACTACCCGCGATCGCGACCCAACAGTCGCTACTACGGCGCGCAGATGCTGGCCGAGGCAATCGTCGGCTGGGACGGGTTCGGGTTCCATCCGAATAGCGTATTCTCCTACGATGGCACGAATAATCCCGCTGGCGGCGGGACGCGTGTGTACGCCGATCCGACCAGTCCCAGTCCCGGCGAGACGTGGGATCAGAACGTCAAGGCGCGCAAGGGCCCCTACCTGGAGCTGGAGGCGGCCGGGGCGGTGCGACTGACCAATATGGAGCTTTACCGCCCGAACGTTACACAACCTAGCACGCAGTGGCCGGCGGCGGCCACATACGTGCTGGCCGATTCGTTCGGCAAGGTGACCCACGCCAAGACCAAGAAGAAGACCGGGATGCCGATCCTGTACTACAAGGCCAACACCTCCGGCACGCTCCATCCGATGGACGACGCCAATGTGGCCGACAACGATCCCATGTGGGCGCAGTGCGTGTTCGACATCCGCGATAACGAGACGTATTTTGCCTATCAGCCGTACAGGCTGTCGGGGACTCAGGTGCCTTCGGAGTCCTGGTACCGGCGGACCAACTGGTACAAGTTTTATGAAATGACGGCCAACCCCGACCACTTGAACGAGGCGGTGCCCCGTCTGAGCCGGCCTTATCGGTCGGAGTCGTTCATCTTGCAGTCGGCCGGGCCCGATGGGCTGTACGGCACGCCGGACGATGTATTCAACTTCGAATCGCAGTAGCGCACCGCCGGGCGCCGCGGTCGCCATCTGGAAGACTCGAAACCATGACCCGTAAACGAGGCCAATCCGCTTTCACCCTGACCGAGATGCTGGTCGTGATGGCCATCTTGGCGATCACGTTCGGTCTGGGTTTGCAGGCGGCCAAGATGATCATGGCCTCGTTCGAGTCGGGGGCGAACGTGCGTCACATCATCAGTGCCGCCCTGGCCAACGCGCGGGCCCTGGCGATGAAGGAAGGCACCTACGTGGGCGTGCGCTTCCAGCCGAACCGTGAGGGGCGGCAATACATGATCCTGATCCGGCACGATTACGAGGCGACCGGCCTGGCCAACGGCTTCGTCGCCGTGGACAACCGCCAGCCCACCCCCCTGCCGGAGAACGTCCTCGTTCTGGACACGCGGATCAGTGCACGGGGTCCGACCGATCTTGCTTCGGTCAGCGAGGACAAACCGATCGAGGTGCCCCGCAATCCAGCCGCCAGCGATTTGAATCTGGATGAGCCGTTTGAGTTAATGG
>DSDH01000398.1 GCA_011055475.1 Phycisphaerales bacterium
GCTCCGTGGCCCGGAAGATCACCGGCATCTTGCTGCGCCAGCAGTGCGGGTAACTGTGCAGAATCTCACTTTCGGCCACCAGCCATCCGGTCTTACGCAGGTGGTCGTTCACCTCGCGGTCGACCTTGAGCACGGACTTGCCCCGCAGCCAGCCGGGCACCGTGTCATCGTAGCAGCCGTCGTCCTTGACGGGCGAATAGACCGCCAGGCCGTTCTGCTGGCCTGCCACGTAGTCCTCGACGCCGTGCCCGGGCGCGACGTGCACCAGCCCCGTGCCGTCCTCGGTGGTCACGAACTCGGCGGGGATGACGAACCATGCGTCGTGATCCGTCGGATTCCCCTCCACGAATGGGTGGCGGTACCGCAGCCCCGCCAAGTCTTGGCCGCGGATCGGCTGGCTCCGTTGGTACTGCCCGGCCTGCAGGCCCGCCATCGCGGCAACGGCCTCGACTCGTTCGGCACAGACCAGCGAGCAGAAACGCCGCCCATCCTTCTCGTACGTGATCGTGACGTAGTCCAGCGACGGGTGCACCGCCACGGCCAGGTTCGCCGCCAGCGTCCACGGCGTCGTCGTCCAGATCATGACGCACACCGCCGCCTCGCCATTGGGCACGAGCCCACGTTGCCGCAACCGCTCGACCGACTCGGCCTCGATCGGGAAGTTCACCGTAATGCTCGGCGAGGCGATGTCCTTGTATTCCAGCTCGGCGTCGGCCAGGGCCGTCTCACACCCGACGGACCAGTGAATCGGCTTGAGCTGGCGGTACACCAGCCCGTTGCCCACCAGTTCCGCGAAGATTTCAAGGATGGCCTTCTCGTAGTCCGGATTCAGCGTCAGATAGGGATCATCGAAATCGCCAAACACGCCCAGGCATTGAAACTGGTCGGTCTGCTTCTTGACGAATTTCAGCGCGTAGCTCTGGCACTTCTTGCGGATCGTCGGCTTATCGAGCGTGCGAGCGGCCTCGCCCAACTCGCCCATCACCTTCGCCTCGATCGGCAGGCCGTGGCAGTCCCAACCGGGCACGTAGGGGCACCGGTAGCCCATCATGGTCTTGTGCTTGACGACTATGTCCTTGAGCACCTTGTTGATCACGTGCCCCATGTGGATGTCGCCGTTGGCGTAGGGTGGCCCATCGTGCAGCACGTACAGGGGCGCCTCGGCGCGGGCGGCCAGAATCTGGCGATAGATGGCCTGTTCGGCCCAGGCCTTGCGCTGCTGGGGCTCACGCTGCACCAGGTTGGCCTTCATGCTGAAAGACGTTCGCGGCAGGTTCAGCGTATCGCGATATCCCTTGTTCGGCTTTTTATCCGACATCTCATGTCCTCATGTTGTCGTCAAAGGCGTCACCCTATAGTGCCGCTTGTCCGCTGTCAAGACGATGGCCTCAGCACGTCGTGCTGCACAAACGCGCTTTGCAGATACGGCTCGAACCCGAGGCTTTGCCAGAAGGCCCTGGCCGTCCGGTTGTGGATCGACATGGAGACCTCGAACCGTGTCACGCCCTGCGACCGAAACCACGCCAGGGCCTGCCGCACAAGCTTGCGGCCGACGCCGCGCCGCCGATACGCCGCCGTGACGGCCATGTCGTGCACGTTCCCGTATCGTTGGGTCGCGAGAATCGGCGGACACGTCTCGATGGAGCCCTGGAGATAGCCTACCACCTGGCCGTCCGCCTCGGCCACGAGCACGTGCCAGTTGTCCTTGGTGATGTTGCCCACGATGTACTCGGCGAACCGCTCCGCCGCATCCTCGCAGCAGGTGAAAAAGGGGTCCAGCCGCGCGTGGATCTCCATCAGTTCGGCCCAGATGGGCACGACCGCCGCGACATCCGGCCGGGTCGCCTCTCGAACAACCGCCTCTGCGCTCATGGTGATGCTCCACTGGGTCCTGCACGAAAAAAGGCCCTTCAAAGCACGTCGCTCTGAAGGGCCTTGGAAAAGTTCGTTTCGCACGATCTCAGAGCGACGGCATGGCGCCTCCGATAATAGCGAGGATGATCATCCGGCGCAGCAGCACCGGGTGTGCCCACGCGGTTCCGCCGGGGGTACCCAATGCCATCTTGTTCTGAAATCGGTGCATCCGCAACCTCGATCTTTCGAGCGCCTGCCGAGAATAGGATGTTCCTCGGCTATTGTCAAGACCGACTTTAGGGGCCCAGGGGCTTCCATGGCGGGTCATCGCCTCTGGATGCCCCGTTGCGTTGCGTGGACATTCTGGTATGCTCTGAGGGTGGGCCGGGTCAGAGTCGGACCGACGGTGTCAGCAGGACGGATCGAGAGACAGGAGGCCGGATGCGTCACAACAGCTACCGCAGCACACCCGTCGATACGGATCGTATGCCGCCGGGCATCGGCAATATCCTCGTCAACGAAGCCGCCGAGCGCTTCGCCTTCTACGGCTTCCGTGCCATCCTGGTGGTCTACATGACCCGCTACCTGCTGGACCGCAGTGGCGCCGTGGCCCCGATGAATGAGGAGTCGGCCAAGGCCTGGTCGCATTGGTTTCTGTCCGCCACCTATGCCTTGCCGGTTGTCGGGGCCCTTCTTTCGGACATCTGGCTGGGCAAATACCGCACCATTATCGGGTTCTCCCTGCTTTACTGTCTGGGACTCTTCGCGGTGGTTGTGGATCGGACGCAGATGGGGTTACTGGCGGCCTTGGGCCTGGTGGCGGTCGGGTCGGGTATCATCAAGCCCTGCGTGTCGGCCAATGTCGGCGATCAGTTCGGCTCGAGCAACCGGCATTTGCTGGCACCCATCTACAATTGGTTTTACTTTGCGATCAATCTGGGGGCGTTCGTGTCCATGCTCCTCACCCCCTGGCTGTTGGACTGGGGGGTGCGTCGCTACGGCATTCCAGGGGCCGGTCGGCTGGCGTTCGGCGTGTGTGCGGCGTTGATGGTGGTTGCCACGGCCGCCTTCTGGATGGGCCGGTGGAAGTTCGTACATGTGCCGGCGGGTGGTTGGTCCTTTGTACGGGACACCCTCAGCAAGGAGGGGTTGTGGGTGCTGGCCAAGCTGAGCGTTGTCTACCTGTTCGTTTTTCCCTTCTGGGCCCTCTTTGATCAGACCACCGCCGCTTGGGTGCTTCAGGCCGAGAAGATGAATCTGCAATGGCTGCCCGATGGGCTGGTGCAGCGACTACCTGGCTCCATGCAGTCGTGGGGAACGGTCCTGCCGGCCCAGTTGACGTCGGTGAATTCCATTCTCATCCTGCTCATGATCCCCCTGTTCAACTATCTGATATACCCCGCGGTAAACCGCGTCTGGCGGCTCACTCCGCTGCGCAAGATCGGGGCGGGCCTGTTCGTAGCGGCCGGTTCGTTCGTAATCTGCGCGTTTGTCGAGAAACAGATTGGCGCCGGGGCCCAACCCAACGTCTGGTGGCAGGTCCTTGCCTATGTCATCATCACCGCGGCCGAGATTCTGGTCTCGATCACTGCGCTGGAGTTCTCTTACGCGCAGGCACCGAAGCGAATGAAGTCGTTCGTCATGGCGATTTTTCTCTTGTCCATCTCGCTTGGGAACGCCTTTGCCGCCGCCGTAAACGAGTGGATTCGTCCGGCCGATGGACCGCCCCGACTCCAGGGTGCGGCCTACTACTGGTTTTTTGTCTGGTTCATGCTGGTGACGGCCGTGCTCTTTGTGCCCGTGGCGATGGCGTACCGCGGCAAGACTTACACGCAGGATGAAATGAACACCGGTTGACCGTCGAGGGGGTACTCCATGGACAACCCAACGATGGGTGAATCGCGTAAACGGCCGAATCCGGCGACCGAGGTCCTGGCGGGGATCACCACGTTCCTCACCATGGCCTACATCATCGTTGTCAACCCGGCGATCCTGAGCGAGACAGGCATGGATCAGAACGCCCTGATCGCCGTCACCTGCATCGTGACGGCGGTGGCGTGCATCCTCACCGGCCTGATCGCCAACGCCCCCATCGCCATGGCCCCGCGCATGGGCCTCAACGCCTTCTTCACGTACACCCTCGTGCTGGGCTCCGGGGGCAAGGTCTCCTGGCAGACGGCCCTGGGCGCTGTCTTCGTATCAGGCCTGTTCTTTCTGATCCTGACCCTGCTGGGCCTTCGCCGGAGGCTCGTCGAGGCCATCCCGCCCTCGCTGATCGCGGGCATCTCCGTCGGCATCGGTCTGTTCATCACC
>DSDH01000597.1 GCA_011055475.1 Phycisphaerales bacterium
GCGGTCAAGAAGGCCCGCCGAAAGGTGGCCTTCGTGCCGGCGTGCCTGGTGGCCTCCTATGAGGCGACCACCTGGGCCAAGCTGTTCGAGTTCGGACGGCGCCAGTTCGTCATCACGCGGGTGACCCTGCCGGGGTCGTGGTGGTTCGCCTTGGTCAGCGCTTTGTACGCGGTGCTGGGGTCGTTGGGGGGCCTCGCGGTGGCGGTGGTGCAGGCGTGGCGGTCGGCGCCGCACGCGGCGTGGTACTTCGCCGTGCCGGCGGTGTTCTTCCTGGCGCAGCTTGTGCGGGCGATTCTGCGCCAGCGGATGATTACGCGGATTCTCTCGCAGGATACGACGCGGATGACCGCGGCCCGCTGGGCCGACATTCTCGGCGCGAGCCTGTGGACGTGGGTCCTGCTGGCGTGTATCCTCGCCTCGGCGGTGGGGCGGACAATTACCTGGCGGGGCATTCGTTACCGGCTGGTGGGGCGGACCGCCGTCGAACGGCTGAATGCGGCGGAGCCGACGTGATCCGCATCGGTTCTGGGGCCTGCCGGGTCGGGTTTGGCTGCAGATCGAACCGCGCGGCCGCTTGGAACGTATCAAGAGGGCAGACATGCCGGAGGAACGGTTGCCGTATGTGGGGTGAGGATGGATTCCAGGGAGAACGATGATGTGGGGATTCTGGAACAATCTGAAGACGACGATCCTGATGGGGGCCCTGATGGGGCTGTGCCTGGCGATCGGGTATCTGCTGGGCGGGCCACGGGCACTCGTGCCGGCGCTGGTCATCGGCGGCGCGATGAACCTGATTGCGTTCTTTTTCAGCGACAAGATCGCCCTGGCGACGGTCCGCGCCCGGCCGATCAGCCGGGAGGACGACCCGGTGTTGTGGGATGCGGTACGGACCCTGGCCGAGCGGGCGAATCTGCCCATGCCGAAGGTGTGCATCTCGCCGGCCGATGCGCCCAACGCCTTCGCCACGGGTCGAAGCCCGCGCCACAGCGCCGTCTGCGTGACCGCCGGTCTACGTCGAATGCTCGGGCCGGATGAGCTGGCCGGTGTTATCGCCCACGAACTGGCGCATATCAAGCATCGCGACGTCCTGATCAGCACCGTCGCGGCCATCATGGCCGGGGCCATTAGTTGGCTCAGCTATATGTTTCTCTGGTTCGGTGGTGGGCGGGACCGGCGTAACGGCCTGGTTGCGCTGCTGCTACTGATCCTCGCGCCGATCGCGGCGGCCCTGATTCAGATGGCGATCAGTCGCTCGCGGGAGTACGAGGCCGACCGACTTGGCGCGGAAACCGCCGGCAGCGGGCGAGGTCTGGCCATGGCGCTTCGCAAGCTCGATGCCGCCAACCGGCGCATCCCGCTTCGCGTGCCCGACGCCCAGAGCAACATGTTCATCGTTGCCCCGTTGACCGGGGGGCGCATGGCCAAGCTGTTCGTGACGCATCCGCCGATCGAGGAACGGATCGCCCGGCTCGAGCAGATGGAGCTGAGGGCGTAAGGTCGACGTCCTGCGGTCGGCAAGGGGCCAAGGTGCCGCGGCCTACGGATTGCTTTCGCGCCCGACCAGGACGATGCGGTTCTTGCCTTGTCGCTTGGCCTCGAGCAGGGCTTGATCCGCCCGTTCAAACAGGGCCTCGGCGTTCTGTGCATCCTGGGGGAACGCCGCCAGGCCGCCGCTGATCGTCAGCGTGCCTTGCCCGCCTGCCCCGAGTGAGGAGAGGTTCGAATCGCTGATCTGTCGGCGGAACCGCTCAGCCATGAAATAGGCCTGGCGGGGGTGTTCGGCGGCGGTGCGCCGCTCCGGTTCGTGCGGATTGGCGGGCAGATCAGGTCGATCCCAGAACACCACCGCGAACTCATCACCTCCGATGCGGGCCACCACGTCGTGCTCGCGACAGCATCGCCGGATCAACAGCGCCGCCTCGCGCAGAACCCTGTCGCCCACGGTGTGGCCGAAGGCGTCGTTGTAGCGTTTGAAATCGTCGATGTCGAACAACAGCAGCGTAACCTGAAACCCCTCCCGGGTCGCGTGTTGTAGAATCTGTCGCAGGAACTCGCCCAAGTAGCGGCGGTTCTTCAGGCCGGTCAGGTCGTCCTCGGTGGCCAGCCGCTCCAGCTCGCTCAGACGGGCCGCGTCGGCGGTTTGTGCCGGTACGGCGGGGGCTTCTGAGGGGGCGATTGTACCAAGCAACTCCTGCGTGCTCACCGGGCACAGCAGGTAGTCGTCGGCGACGTTCCGTGGTTCGCGTACGGACCGCACCAGCCCGCGGGCGCGAACCTCCTCGGCCATCGTCGCCAGCAGCACGAGGCGGGCGCCGTGACTGGCGCGGCGCAGCGTCATCAATGCCGATTCCAGGTGTGCATCGAGCCCGTTGAGTACCACGAAAATCGCGTCGAATCGCTCATGGCCGGCCAAGCTGATGGCCTCGAGCATATGCCGGCATGAATGGATGGAGGCGCCGTTGTTCACGGTGGACTCCACCGCGCCTTCGATCTGGCCGACGACCAGCACCCGTGGCTCGCGAATACTCTCTGCGGGCAGGGAACTCACGGCTTGATCCCTCCAATCAATGCGTTGGCCTCTTCGTTCGTGAGCAACTCACCGGGACGCACGGGGCCGTTACCTCTTGGACCGGGCCGGGGTGACGGCGTGGCGACGCGGTGATGCAGCTCCTCGGCGGTCCGAACCACACAGTCGGCCAGTTGGCGCGCCGAAGCCGCGAGGGGCACCTCTTCCCGCACCGCTTCGACCAGCTCGGCCAGAAGCGTCTCGTCGAGCTTGTCGGGCACGAGGCAGCAGCACACCACCGTCTGCTTGCTGCGGATTTCACGCAGGAAAAGCCGTTGATGACGGGCCAGGGTCTGCACGTGTCCGAAAACAACCGCGGGGCTTCGGCCGTCGAGTTCGATCAGTTCGCCCAACACCTGGTAGAGTGTCCGGCAGCACCGAGCCTCGAGGCCGCGGTCGGCGAGCAGTGAGACCGTCCCGCGGATTGATCCGCCGGGGCCTTCCAGGATGGCGAAAATGTGGACTTGGCTTTGAGGCAAAGGTTCACTCATCCGATCACAACCCTCCAACACATACCATTGTACCCGATGGGGCAGCCCAGTCAATCCCCCGCACCGGTGATCCGTGCCCGGATCCGGGCGGTAACAGGTCTTGCCGAGGCCTGGTCCGATAGCATCGCACCGGGCGGGCTGTCAACGGTGGACGAGGGGGCTTTTACAGGAGATGGACGGCATCCACGTCGTACAGGACCTGGACGGCCGGTCGCAGGGGGGCGTAGGCCCGCAGGTCGGCCAGCAGGCGTCCCATAACGTGCGGATTTGGGGCCTGCAGGACGATCTGCATGCGGTGGCGGCCGTGCATGCGGCTGATGGTCGCCGGCATCGGCCCGCGGACACGGACGTCGAGACGGCGGGCGGCGATGAGCTCGTCAATGCGGCGGGCCATCTCCTTGCAGGCCGCTTCAAGCCGGTCGAACTTCGCATCCCGCAGGTGCACCATCGCCAGCCGCCAGTAGGGGGGCAGGCGGCATTGACGGCGGTGGGCGAGTTCGGCCTCAACGAACCCTTCGAAGTCGTGTTGCATCGCGAACCGGATCGCCGGCTGGTCGGGCAAGAACGTCTGCACGATGACCCGGCCGGGTTTCTCGGCGCGGCCCGAGCGACCGGCGACCTGGCTGATGAGCTGAAACGTCCGCTCATTGGCGCGAAAGTCGGGGATCATCAGGGCCGTGTCCGCGCTGATGATGCCCACCAGCGTGACGTTGGGGAAGTGCAGGCCCTTGGCGAGAATCTGCGTGCCGGCCAGCACATCGACCCGCCCGGCGGCGAAGTCTTCAAGGACCTCATAATAGCGATCGGGCCCGCCGGTCTCCATCGCATCGCTGTCGATCCGCAGCACGCGGGCCTGGGGCAGCCTGCGGCCGACCTCCTCGGCGAGGCGTTGCGAACCCAGGCCCAGCATGATCATGCCGCCGCCGCACAGCGGGCACGTGGTGGGCACCAGGGTCTTGCTCAGGCAGTAGTGACATACGGCCACACCCCCTGCAAAGGGCCGACCCTGCGGGTCCTGGGGCGCGGGACGGTCCGGGCGCTTGTGAAACGTCAGGGTTACGTCGCACTGGCGGCACCGCAGGCAGTA
>DSDH01000371.1 GCA_011055475.1 Phycisphaerales bacterium
CAAGTCCTTCTACGGCACCACCCCCAACGCCGTCAAAACACAGGTGTGGATCGCGATCATCGTGTACGTGCTGGTGGCCATCCTGAAAAAGGACCTGGCCTTGCAGGCCAGCCTGTACGAAATTCTGCAGGTTCTGAGCGTCACACTTTTCGAGAAAACGCCCGTCAGAAGCCTGTTTTCTGCGGGTGTGTGCAACTTTTCAAAGAACGATTCACGTAACCAATTGCTATTATTCGACTTATAGCGGGACAGTAGTGACATGGCCACACAAGTGTGGCCATGCCACCCGACCCATGCCGCATGACCACGAACAGGATGAACAGCAGGCAAGGGCAGGACAAGCCACAGAGAATCACAGAGACCACAGAACCGACTTGCGGCCGGGTTGCCTCTGTGCCCTCGGTGTCCTCTGTGGCAAACCCCATGGCCCGCGCGACATGGCGCACCCGACGATTGTGCAGGCCCCCTTGGCCGTCATCCCGACCGCAAAGGCCCGCGTGGAGGGATCGACTCACGGGGCCAGGGAGGCCGTCTGTTCGGGAGTGGTCACGCCGGGGGGCAACTCCATGATCCGGATGTTCCTGAAGTGGATCTCCGCCCCCTCGGATTCCAGGCAGAGGTAGCCCTTCTTGACCTGGGCCTTGCTGATGCCGTTGACGAACTTGCCGTTGACGCTCAACTTGATGACGCCGTCCACGCAAACCACGATGTACTCGTTCCACTGGCCCTTGCCCTTGCAGCGTTTCTCGATGCTCTTGCTGCGTGTGCCGCGGGGGTTGTCGGGCACCGTTTCCAGACCCATCGTGCCGAACATCTCGCCGTGGACATAGGCATCGGTCTGGTTATGCTGGACGGCCCATTCCAGCTCAAGCATCTGCACCTCCACGCCCCGGGGCAGTCGCTGGCCCGGGCCCGGCGTCGGCTCGCTCCAGACGAACACGCCGGAATTGCCGCCGGGTTCCATGTGCCGCCATTCGATCTGGAGGATGAAGTTCTCGTATTGCCGGTCCGTTCGCATGACGCCGATGGGCTGGCCGCTGCATACGAGCAGGCCGTCGCGGACGGACCACGTATCGGGGGCCGTGTTGACGTTCACCCATCCGGTCAGGTCCTGGCCGTTGAACAGGTCACGCCATTGGAGGAGTCTGGCGGCCGAGTCCTGCTCCGCGGCGGGCGCTGCGCGGTTGGTGAGCGCGTAACCTGCGATGACGACGAGGGCGACAAGGCCGATGGCTGACAGCTTCTTCATGGTTCGTCCTTTCAACTTGGGTATTCCCGTTTGACGCCTTCATTCTACCCGGCGTCGGCAGTGTTTTGCACGCCTATTCAGGCGACTTGGGCTGCCTGGCGGTCCGCCATGACCGGGCGGATGGGGTTAGACGCAAGCCGCCGAATGACTCGCAGACCATTGCATGAATCGCGGGAAAACAGTGTAGTGGGCACGTGGCTGGTCTTGTGCTGTCGCACCAGGCGGGTACGCCAGGAACGGACTGGGGACAAGACGGCCGGGGGTGGTGATGAACCGTGGTTTGGAGGAGAGTCATGAAATCGAATGATGCATGACGTGCCGGTCCGTGCGCGCAACGCGGGCTGTTGGCACTCTTGGGTATTCTGGCCTTGACGGCCATCGGCGCTCGGGCCCAGGTGGCTTCAACCTTTGACGCCGATCTGGAAGGCTGGCGCGTCACCGGCGACAACAGTGCCGCGTGGGAGGCCGACACGGGCAATCCCGGCGGCTGTCTGGCCGTCAACGACCGTGCCACGGGGGCCATGAACTACGTCATCGCGCCGCCGACTTATCACGGGGACTGGACGGGCATGACGGCGGCGGACAGCCTCTCGGTCGACATCTATCTCAAGAACCTCGGCGGCGGGGTGGTCAATCCTGAGTACATCTTCCGCATCGCCGGCCCGGGCGGGGCCGCCCGCGCGCTGAGCGGGGCGGCGTATTATCCCGCCGACGGCGTCTGGACGCATTACACCGTGCCGTTGGATGAATCCCAGTGGGTCGTCGAGCAGGGGACTTGGGACGCGATCCTGGCCAACGTGAACACCCTGCGGATCACGGGGGAGTTTGTCAACGGTCGGGAGGCCTGCCGCGTGGACAACGTCGTGCTCAGCGGCTCGCCCGCGGCGGTCTGGGAGCCGTGTCTGTGGGACACGTTCACCACCGGCGGTACGGGCGACTGGAGTTATCAGAACACCGGCGGCGTGACCAATCCGGGCAGCGGCGGCAACGGGGGCGGCTATCTGCGTATTGCCGATGCAGCGGGCCTCTCGGTCATGTTGGCGCCGGCGACGTTCCTGGGTGACTGGTCGCCGATGGACGGTCTGGGCTACGTGAGCCTGGATGTGCGAATCCTCAGCGGCAGCGGCGAGCGGCTGGGTGTGGTGGAGTTCATCCGTCTTTCAGGGCCCGGCGGCTCGGCCTACGTGACCTTGGACACGGCCGATCTGCCACCCGTCGGCAACGCCTGGCAGCACATCCGCTACCCGCTGGACCCGACGGTGTGGACCGTGGACGCCGGACAGTGGTCCGCGCTGCTGGCCGACGTTGCGGAGTGTCGGATCTACATGGAGTTCTTCAGCGGCTCGGAGACCATCGGGCTGGACAACTTCGGCCGCGGCATGGCCGACTGCGCCTCGCCGGATGACACCGTGATCGTCCATGATCCGGAGATGCACGTGACCGATCGTTATGGCGTGGCCGACATTTACGCCACCGCCTACAACCGCCGGGAGGGATGGCTTTACGGGGTGGTCCGCACGGCGACGAACGGCCTGTATGCGGTCACCGGACCGCAACGGGGCGTGCGGCTCCAGACGTATGACCGGCCCGCGCATCTGATCTTCGATGACGGCGGCAATGCCTACATCAGCGAGGACTACAGCGGCAACATCTATCGCCGCAGCCCTGATGGGGCGTCCGTCCTCTGGGTCAGCGGGTTCGCCGCCGGCGATGATGACCCGTTCGGCATGACGATCGCGCCGCCGGGGTTTGTCGGAACGAACGTCAATCCCGGCGACATTCTCGTCGCCGACCGTGGATACAGTGGGCCGGACCTGATCTGGGCCTTCTCCCCGATGGCGCCTGAGAACGAGCGGCAGATGATTCCCGATCCCGGAAACGTGGACTACTTCGATCTGGCGGCTGATGCGTTCGACAAGGTGTACATCAGCGACGACCTGGACGCCAACCGCCTGCGGGTGCTCACGGCGGATGGAAGTCTGGGGGACCTGGCGCTGGACCCCGCCGTGCCGCAGATCGCAAGTGTCGTCTACGATGCGACACTTGATGCACTCTACATCGCCAGCCGAAGCGGCCGCGCGGTGTACCGGGTGAGCCCGGCTACCGGTGATGTCGTGCTTGTGGCCGATGGCTTTGGCACGCTGGAGCCCGGTTGCCTGGAGGTGGACGCACCCACACGACGTCTGTGGGTGACCGACGTGGGGCGCGGGCGCGTTTACGAGCTGCGGTTGCCCGGCGGCGCTAGCGTGGATGTCTCCGTAGCCCTGGAGGGATCACAGCGACCGGACCCGGAGGGGTGGCGGATTCCGTTGCGCATCCGTTGCTTCGAGCCCGGCGCGGACGTGATGAGCGAAGCGCCCGCGGCCTTCTATCATCTGCGGGCCGACAAGCACGGCGACCAGGTGGTGTGCACGCTCCCGGCGCTGGCGCCCGGCGTCTATGATGTGGCCGCGTCGGCGGACCATACATTGATGAACGTGAAGCGGGATGTCGTCATCGCGGCACCGGCCGCAAGCGTGGATATGGGTACGCTGGCCGAGGGCGACGCCGAGGCTGACGGCGCGATCGATCTGGAGGACGTGGCCCGGCTCAGTGCCGCATGGGCCGCCGCTCATGCATCGGGAACTTACGATGCCGCCGCCGACTTCGACAGGAACCTGCAGATCGATCTGGAGGACTTGCTGTTGCTGACCGGCCATTGGTTGGAGCAATCCCCGGTCGAGCTGGAGTGAACCATGCGGTGCAAAGGTCGGATGATGTGTGACGAAGCGTCGCTCCGTTTTCGCCGGACGGATGTCCGTGCGGCCAAGTCGGGGAGACAGGATTTGAACCTGCGACCTCTGCGTCCCGAACGCAGCGCTCTAGCCAAGCTGAGCTACTCCCCGAGGC
>DSDH01000468.1 GCA_011055475.1 Phycisphaerales bacterium
GAAAAGAGAAGAAACACGGATAAGGAGACGAATCATGAAGCGCACACGAGAGATGTTGGTGGCCGGCGGCATTGTGATGGCCTGTATCGCCCTGTTGCTTGGCCCGCAAATCAGTCACGGCCAGCGAAAAGCCGCCGCGACCGAACAGACTTACCACAGCCTCAGCGCCAACCAGGCGGCCACCATCCTTACGGACATGGGCGTCGCGCACGTCCAGGACGTGGACAGCATGGGCGACCCGATGTTCGTGCTGACGCTTGGAGACGACAAGGCCCTGCTGCTGTTCTACAAGTCCGGTACCGACGAGGCCGATCCCTACACGTCGATCCAGTTGCACACGGGCTGGAAGACCGACGGCAAGGACCTGAGCCGCGGGGTGAACACGTGGAACCGCAAGAAGCGATTCACCCGCGCCTGGTACGACGACGAACGCGATCTGCACCTGGAGGCCGATCTCGACCTGGCCGGCGGGGTCACGCGCCAGGGCATCGAGACGTTCATCTCGCGCTACACCAAGGACGTGGGCGTGTTCCCCGTGTTCGTGCTGGTGGGCAACTGATCCAGGACGCGTCGTCCCCGGCCGCGTGGGGCAGTGTCCCCTGGCCGGGCGGGGGGCCGGGTGTCTCGATCCCGGCCCCCCTGTCCGGCGATCGGCGACACAGTCCTGCGGCGGGCAAGACCGAGAGGATGGATGGTCGTGATTCGCGAAAATGACCTTGACGACGGGGCCACGGGCAGCGTACGCTTTCCGGGTCCGGGTACAGAAAAGGAGGCAGGAGTGGTCTACGCCGGAAGGAGTCCATCAACACAACGATTCGACGCCCATCCGAGTGCGGTCCTCACGTCCTGCCCAAAATGTCTTGCGAAACAACAGGAGCCCGTGGTCTCGGAGAATCGGATCAGGACCCGGCGGCAGCCAACGGAGTAAGGACAGCCCATGAAAATCGAACCGCATGTGCCCGTGGATCTCCGACAGGAATCCGTCTTGTGTCAGCCGCATCAGGTGGTGCTCTATAACGGCGCCGCCACCGCCCGCGGCGATCTGGCCAAGCCCTCCAGCCCCTTCATGGACTTCCTCAAGACGCTGGACCCGAACAAGTGCTTCATCGTGGCGTTCATGGACATCGAGAATAAGCAGGCCACCGATCTTTTCTATGAGGCGCAGCGCGTGGCCCGCGACGTGGGTATTCACATGCAAGGCACGGTCGCGCCTTATCCGCAGCAGTTGGCCCAGTGGGAAAGCTACCGCAAGGTCCGGCGGCTGGAGCAGCCTTCCGTTGACAAACCTCGGGCCTGAACGGAAAGAGGGTGAATGCCATGAGCAGCGTGCTTGGTTCCCTGAATGAGCAGCTCAGCAGTCTGGTGGTGGACGGCCGGTTGCAGCCCGGTCGTCTCCTGGGCCGGCCCTTTAACGTGGCGGTCATGGATATCGACGTCACGGGCCGACTCTACGGCCAGAACGGCTTTCGCTTCGCCGCCACCAGCGCCAACGTCGATCCCGGCGTCCTCGAACGCGCCGCCCAGCGGGTCCGTCACCTGGAGAAGCTCAAACCCGGCGCGGCCTGTGGAGCGGCGATCCGCCTGGGGTATGATGACCACCTGGAGGTGATGGACGCCGCGGACTGCGTCCACCGATTGAGCGATCCACGCTGGCGGATCCTCTGTGAGGTGTTCTGGCCGCATCTCAGCGAGGATCTCTTCGACATCATCCGCAAGGAACGCTCCCTGGTAAGCCCGAACGCGCTGGATCATCTGACCCGATGCAGCGAGAACGGCCACGATCGTGTGCTCACGCGGCACGCCCTGGCCATCGTCTATCACAACCTCGCCCTGGCCGAAGAGATCCGGTATCTGATCCGCCAGCAGGACCAGTGGCCCGAAACGCACTGGCACAAGGCGATGACCTATTGGGCCGAAACCCTCGAAACGGCCCGCTTCTGGGACTACCTGCGGGACCGCGCCGCCGAGTTCGATCATCCGCGGTTCCGTCCGGACGACGTGGACGAGGCCTTTCGGTGTCAGATTGCCGCCGTCATTCTCGGCTTCAACGGGCTCTTCGCGCCCACCTACGCACGCATGGGCAACCAGTCCATGTATGAGCGGCACCACAAGCTGATCACCGGCTCGGGCATGAGGCAACCGGCCGTGGATGGCTGCCTGGTCACCATGGTCCGCGACCTGACGCAGCACCAGCTCGAGCCGCTGCTGCGGCTGGCCCGAAACCCGGAGGGACGAGAATACTATGAGGCTTCCGGCATCACCACCCCCAGCGCCTCCGTGGTCGCGGTTCAATACGCCTGCCCGCGCTGTGGCTTCTGCTTCGCCTGGAACGGCACCACCTGCGGCCACTGCGGGTTTTCGGTCGCCATGGGCCTGCGCGGCGCCAAGACGAAGACCAAGAAGGCCAAGACCTTTGTCGCCCAGGGCAAGGTCCCCTGGCAGAGCTTCGCCAGCTTCTATGACCCGATCATGACCGAAGCCGAGATGGTCTTTCGGTTTCTCGAAAGACAACTGGGCATTCGCAAGGACCTCATCCTCCAGGCCGAGTTCGATGCCTTGGCCGAGGTCGTCCTGGGCGGCTTGAACAACCGCATCGACTATGACAAGGACACCCAGCCGGCGATTCTCTATTCGCTCATCACGACCCGCCGCCTCATGACCCTGCCCCTGTCCCGCGCCATGCAACACAAGCTCGATCAGGCCTATCAACGAGACCTGCGCAGCCTCTACGGCGACATCGACGTCCCCGCGGACCTGGATGTCACGCAATGCTGGTTCCTCGAAGGCGAGCCCGCCGATCCGGCCTCGTCCGTGTCCATCCCCACCCATCGCATTCTGAACGAGACGATCGTCTCGGTCCAGTACAGAACCCGCCATATCCTCGTGCCCCGGTCCAAGGTGGCCAAGGACCGACACGATGGCCGCATCAAAGACGCCGATGTTCCCCAGAAGCGACTGGGCGGCGGAGCGAAACACGGCGAGGTCCAGCAGGCCGTTGACGCGCAGCGTCAGCTCCAAGAACAGGTGCGACGCCGACGGGATCAGGAAGTGCACAAGCATCAAGCCGCCTGCGCCGCCGAGATCGAACGTTTCAACGCGACCGTGGCGAGTCAGGAACAACAGGACAGGGCCCTGCTCGAGAAGCAGGAGGCCCAGCGAAAGCAACGAACCGCCAAGCTTGGGGCCGATTATGAAGCCGCCGTCAAGAAAATCCACGCCCACTTCGCCTCGGGTCTCGCACAGGCCGAACGGGCTTACGAGGTCGCGAGAGGCGAAATCACCGGCTCCCGCGGCCTGGTGCGCGTCACCCTGCCCGTAGTGGGGTTGAGCGTGCTGGCCGTGGCGGGCGCCGCACTGGCCGTCTCCTCGGCCTTGGGAGTCGGGCCCGAACGTGTATTCCCCGCCGCCATCGTCGGTCTGCTGATCGGCGCGGGGATCGACAAGGTCATCCGCACGCGCCGGTTGGCCCGAGCCCGGCTGCCGCTGCGAGCGGTTCAGGGTCAGCGGGATCAGAAGATCGCCGATCTCGATGCGCGAAGGGATTCGGCCCTGGCTACGATCGAGGCGGACTTCCGCTCCGCGGTGGCCGATGCCCAAGGCCGATTGGAGAGCAACGACGCGCAACGGCGCGATATCGAGGCGCGCTTTGAGCCGGCGATTCGCAAGTCCACCGAGCAGGCCGACGCAGAGATCGCCCGGATCGACGCCGAGATCCAGCGCTTGTGGCGCAGCCTCAACAACAAGATCAAGCCGGAATCGCACAAGATGCAGTACCCCGTCTACCGCAAGGCCAAATCCAGCGGATACCACGATGGAGCCGACCCCAGCCCGGACCGCCAGAACACCCAGCTCCAGCGGTTCCTCAACTCGCTCAGCGATCAGGAGAAGATGCTGCTGGCCCGGCTGAGCCAGACAATGCCCGAGCAGCAGTTCGGCCGGTTGTTGGAGGCGGTGGCCGAGCAGCCCCCCGGATCGCGACTCCTGTTCCTGCTCCACTTTATGACGGGACATTGACGGACCATCACGGATCCGCTCGAAAGGAAGCGCACGATGCGTTGGATGGACAGATGGTCTTGCATGCGGCAGTGGATGTACCCCGCCGTCTTCCGCATTGATGGCGGGCCGGCAACGGC
>DSDH01000104.1 GCA_011055475.1 Phycisphaerales bacterium
CGCCGACCCTTCAGCGCCTTGCTGTAGGCCATCACCTCGTGATACGAGCAGGCGTCGATGTAGTTGATCCCCTGCTCGATGCAGCGGGTGACCACGTTCCGGCGGTTCTGGTCAAAGTCCTGGTTCATCACGTTGACCCGCTTCCAGTGCCCGCCGAGGCACACCGCCGAGACCATCAGCCCCGTCTTGCCCAGCCGCCGGTACTCCATCTCGGGGTTGTGGCTTCGCGTGTGGATGGTCTGGGCCGCGCCCGCGGGTCCTCCCAGGCCCAGTCCCGCGCCGATCGCCCCGGCCGCCGCCGCTTGCATGAATCTCCGCCGATTGATATCGTTGCGCTCCGACATGTGCCACCCTTTCAATCCCGCGTACCCCTTCGCTCCGGATCAAAATCCCGACGGCCGGCCAAACCCGCGGCCCCCTAGCCGCCTGTTCCAGCTTATCAGCCCACTTCGTCATCCGCAACTCAATGCGGGGCGGTTTCTTGCCAATCGCTGACCGAGCCCATATTCGGCCCCCGTCGCGCCACTCTGCCGGTCTTCTACGCCCCGGTCCGAGAATGCGTGGAGAATCCCTTGAACTATTGGTATAATAATGGTATAAGATTTATACATGAGATTCGAGTTCGACCCCAGAAAGAGCGATAGTAACAAGGCCAGGCATGGGATAGATTTCCGCCAAGCCCAAGCGATGTGGGACGATCCGGACGTGATCGAGGTTCCCCTCAAGACGGACGATGATCCGAGGTTTCTTGTGGTGGGGCGAATCGGGCAAAAGCAGTGGGCGGCGATCATCACCTACAGAGGCGATGCCATCCGGCTCATATCGGTACGCCGGGCGCGGAAAGAAGAGGTAAGCATTTATGAAGGCTCGTGAACTCGACAGACGGTTTGACAGGGGCGAGGACATTTCCGAGCACCTGGATGTGAGCAAGGCCCGACGGCCCGAACAGGAGCAGAAAAGGGTCAATGTGGATTTCCCCCTGTGGATGATCTATCGGCTCGACCGGGAAGCCAAGCGTTTGGGCGTGCCTCGGCAGTCCGTTATCAAGATGTGGTTGGCCGAGCGGTTGGAGCAGGCATCCTGAGAAGACACTGTCGACTCAAAGACGCGCGGCTCCGGCCAGTCTGCCAGTGGCATTGTCAAACGTCCGAAGCCCGGCAGCGCGAGATCATTCGGGCTAGCAGTTCGTTGAAAAACGTACGGGCCATAGAAACCGGCCCTTGTTGTCATTCCCGCGAAAGTCGGCGACGCGCCTTGGCGGGCGGGAATCCACGCTTTGCGCGCAGAGACAGACGACACGTTGAGCGTGGACCCCGGATCAAAGCCTGCCCCCGACTCGAGCCAGCGTCCGGGGTGACACCTTTGTCAACAGGCTCCCAATGAATCACACGTCCAGTTTCTCGCTCAGCCAGGTGCGGACCTGGTCCGCGTCACCTCGGCCCCCACAGGGCGTTTCAGCCGTTCTATTATTGTCTTCATCGTCGCACCCCCTCCGGCAGCCGGTAGACCATGGATTAGACCCTTCCGGAGAGCACTACCTCCCAGGGCCCGGCGAGTCCCCTCTCGTGAATCATGGCCTCCAGCGAGACGTGGTCTATTCCATCGCCCGACAGGTCAAGCATCCGACGGATGTCGCGGAGGTGCCGCTGTCCACCGCCATCCCGATAGAACTCCAGCTTACGCAGGATGACGTATTCCGGCGGGGCAATCCACACATCCACGCCTTCCAACCGCTCCGGGTGTCGTCGCTCCAGGGCCCATCGATGCAGTGGATCGTCACCCACCGGGTAGATGTCCGCCTTGAACCCGCTGGCCTGATGAATCAGGTTGAAATGCCCATGAATCTCGCGCCGAATCTCGCTGCGAATCACCTCGCGTGGCGGGCAGTAGAACTCCGTCGATGGAAACATCGCGACGAATTGCCCGACGCGGGTCTCGTCCAGGTCCACGACCAGGTCCACGTCGTGCGTCATTCGCGGCTCGCCGTACAGGATCGCGGCCACCGAGCCGGTCACCATGTACCGGATGTCCGAACGGGCCAGCGGTTCAAGAAACACCAGTGGAAGGTTAGCTGCGGGCATACATGAAAACCTCCCTGACGGCGGCCTGGACCTGCTCTTCGCTCCAGTCCGGGTGCTGGCGCCGCAGGCCCGCGGCCTTAAGGTCTCTTGCCGACCAGTACAGTTCCATCGCCAGCTCCAACTTCCGCTCCGGCGTCATCGCCCGCAGGATATCATCCTGAATCCGCTGCCCTTCCGTCGCTGCGTTGGCCATCACTGCTCCCCGTTCCTCAGCCTCACACGTCCAGCTTCTCGCTCAGCCAGGTGCGGACCTGGTCAAGGGGTACGCGGATCTGCTCCATGCTGTCGCGGTCGCGCATCGTCACGGTGCCATCCTCCTTCGTCTGCCCGTCGACGGTCACGCAATAGGGCGTGCCCGCCTCATCCTGCCGCCGGTAGCGCCGGCCGATCGCCCCCTTCTCATCGTAGAAGCTCGCGTACCGCCGCTTGAGGTCATCGTACAGCGCCCGGGCCGTCTCGGGCATGCCGTCCTTCTTGACCAGCGGGAAGATCGCCACCTTCACCGGCGCCAGCGCCGGGTGGAACCGCAGGACGTTACGCACCTCGCCGCGGACCTCCTCCTCATCGTACGCATCCACCAGAAACGCCAGCGTGCTGCGATCCACGCCGGCCGACGGCTCGATCACGTAGGGGATGAACCGCTGCCGCGTCTGCTCGTCGAAGTAGCTCAGCGGCCCGCTGAGGTAGTCCTCGGCCTCCTCCTTCAGGCCGATCGCCGTCAGGTCCCGCCCGGCCGCCATCCAGTCGTTGACCGTCCGCATCCCCCGCTGGTGCTGCCGCAGGTCGTAGTCGGTGCGGTTGGCGATGCCCTCCAGCTCCTGCCAGTCGCCCTGCCCGAACGGAAAGCGGTACTCCACGTCCACGCAGGCCTTGGCGTAGTGCGCCAGCTCATCGGGATCGTGCTCGCGGAACCGCAGGTTCTCCTTGCGGATGCCCAGGTCCGTGTACCAGCGGAAGCGCTCGGCCTTCCAGTGCTCGTACCACTCGTCATCCGTGCCGGGGGCGCAGAAGAACTCCAGCTCGGCCTGCTCGAACTCCCGCGTGCGGAAGATAAACGCCTTGGTCGTCACCTCATTGCGAAAGCTCTTGCCGATCTGCGCGATGCCGAACGGGATCTTGACGCGGGTGGTGTCCAGCACGTTGCGAAAGTTCACAAAAATGCCCTGGGCCGTCTCCGGCCGCAGAAACAGCGTCATCGTGTCCTCCACGTTGGCGCCCATCTGCGTTTCGAACATCAGCCGAAACGCCATGGGGGCCCCGAACTGGCCCACCGCCCCGCAGGCCGGGCACACCTTGCGGCTCAGGTCGTGCGGCGTCGCGGCGGCCTTGTCGATATCCACGTGCTCGGTGTGCTCCTCGGCGTGGCCGTGATGATCGGCCAGGTGGTCCACGCGGCTGCGGGTATTGCACTTCTTGCACACGGTCACCAGGTCCGCGAACTTGTCGGCGTGGCCGGAGGCCTTCCACACCAGCGGGTGCATCAGGATCGAACAGTCCAGGCCGACCACGTCGTCCCGCATCTTGACGACCGCCTTCCACCAGGCCTCGCGGACGTTGCGCTTGAGCTCCACGCCCAGCGGGCCGTAGTCGTAGCAACTGGCCAGCCCGCCATAGATCTCGCTGGATTGAAAGATAAAGCCCCGCCGCTTGCACAGGGCGACGATGTCGTCGAGTTTTGCCAATTGGGCCATACGTTGCACCACCGATTTCAGGGATCTACTCGCTCCCGGCCCGCGGGCACACCGCCCCCGCCGGACCACAATGGTTCGTATTGTACGGCCCACGGCGTCCGATACAAGGCCCGCGCCGCGCCATCCCGCAACCCACCGGCCGCTCAACGCCATCCCGCAACGACACCAGCGGCGTCGCTTCCCGACGCTGAAGAACGGATTCCTCGATCCGCCTACGGCGGACTCGGAATGACGATGACGGTGCCGCCCCTTCGGGGCTGCGGATTCTGGAGGGAGGGGCCCGCCACCGGGGGCTCACGCCCCCGGCTATGGAACTGACGCCCCTGCGGGGCTATGCGTCGCCGGGTGGCACGCCCACGGA
>DSDH01000167.1 GCA_011055475.1 Phycisphaerales bacterium
AAAAATGTCAGCACTATTCGCAGTTCTACATTTTTGGTATGCTTGTCAGGTCAGCGTGGACCAGCTTCCTGTGGCTTGATGAGAGGCTCTCCGATGGTACGGCGCAAACAGACGGATGTCGAATTGCTGGCGGAGATCGCCTCCGCGTTCGCCGGGTCCCTGGACCTGGAGAACACGTTCGGAGCGATCCTGCGACTCCTGGATGAGCACGTGGGCCTTCAGCAAGGCATGATTACCCTGCTGGACCCGGACTCCGAGTTGATTCACGTCAACGTCGCCCACGGCCTCAGCGCCGCCGATGCCAAGAGCATCACCTACCGCGTCGGCGAGGGGATCACCGGCACCGTGGTCCAGAGCGGCAAGGAGATTGTCAGTCCGGATATTCACAAGGACCCGCGGTTTCTCAACAAGATGGGCTCCCGCGAGCGGACCCGCGGCGCAAGCGTGGCCTTCTTCTGCGTGCCGATCAAGCTGGAGGATCGCACCATCGGCGCCCTGAGCGTATATCGTCGGGTCCGGCGGGCGGAGGACTTCAACGACAATCTGCGACTGCTTCACGTGGTTGCGACGCTGATCGCCCAAGCCGTTCGGCTCAATCGCCTGGTGGAACAGGATCGGGCCGCTCTGCAGAGCGAAAACGCCCGGCTCCGCCGCGAGCTCAAGAGCCGGTTCAACATCCACAACATGGTCGGCACCAGCAATGCCATGCAGGCCGTCTATCGGCTGATCGAACAGGTGGCCAACAGCAACGCCACGGTTCTGATCCGGGGCGAGAGTGGTACGGGCAAGGACCTCGTCGCCCACGCCATCCACTACAACAGCTACCGGGCGGACAAGCCCTTCATCAAGGTCAACTGCACGGCCCTGCCCGATACCCTGCTGGAAAGCGAGCTGTTCGGGCACGAGAAGGGAGCCTTCACCGGGGCCTCGGAGCGCAAGCTGGGCCGTTTCGAGCTGGCCGAGGGGGGAACGATCTTTCTCGACGAGATCGGTGATTTCTCGCTCAACCTGCAGATCAAGCTCCTTCGCGTCATCCAGTTCAAGGAGTTCGAGCGGCTGGGCGGCCGCGAGACGATCAAGGCCAACGTCCGCATCATCGTGGCCACGCATAAGGACCTGGAGCGGGAGATCAAGAGCGGGCTGTTTCGCGAGGACCTGTACTACCGCATCAACGTGTTTCCGATCTTCATGCCGCCGCTGCGCGAGCGCAAGGACGATGTCATGCTCCTGGCCGACTACTTCCTGGAGAAGTACGCCCAGGAGAACAACAAACGGATCGTCCGCATCAGCACCCCGGCGATTCGCATGCTGACCAGCTACCACTGGCCGGGCAACATCCGCGAACTGGAGAACTGCATCGAGCGAGCCGTCCTTGTCTGCGACGATGACGTCGTGCGCTCCGAGCACCTGCCCCCCTCGCTGCAGATGGTCAGGGACGCCGCCGGGCCTCCCAAGGCCGAGCGGACCATGCCCGAGAAGGTCGCCGCGCTCGAGACCGAGTGCATCGTGGACGCCCTCAAGAAGACCGGCGGCCGCCAACGCGCCGCGGCTCGCGAGCTGGGCATCACCGAACGCCAACTCGGCTACAAGATTCGCAAGTACGGCATCGCGCCCAAGGCCATCGTCTGACGCCGGGGCCGCCGGCGACCTCGATGTCAGAAACCCTTGGTCAGGCTGAACCCGGCGAACAGGTAATCACTGTCCCTGCTGTAGCTGTCGCTGGCCCGAATGTCGTGGCTCAGCAGCGTTACGTAATTAATGCTCGGCGTGATCGTCCAACCCCACGCCTCGAACGGCAATGCCATCTGCAAGGTCAGGTCATTGGCCCGCCCATCGTCGAGCCCCCAGTACGCCTTGTTGTATCCCGTGCTGCCCCAGCCCACCGATGCGGCGATGTCCATGCCGACGGGGATGTCCGGCGCCAGCCTGGCCACCTCGGCGAAGCTGTGGCTCAGGCCGAAGCTGACGTAGGTGCCGTCCACGTCGTCCACGTCGTGATAGGCGGTCACGCTCGGCTGCAGAAAGACATCCAGGCTCAGCCCCACGTAGACCTCGGTCGTGTCGTCGAACGGCGTGTTGGGAAACGTGTAGTTGATTACACCCAGGGAGTAGGCCAGTCCCTCCAGATCTCCCAGTGAAGCAGTCCAGTCCAGGGAATAGTCGACTTCGGTGAGCTCTCCGGCATTGTCCCGCCGGCCGTCGCCGTCCACGTCGCGGCCGTTAGTCAGGTCGATGCTGCCCCAGATCGTGCCGGACAGCGATCCGTAACTGAACGAGATCGAGGGCTGAACGGCCCCGTCATCCTGAAGGTTTTGCCCTCGCCAGATGTACTTCCCGAAGTAGTCGACGCCAACCGCAAACCTCAGCGTATCCGCTTCGGCGGCCCGTGTTACGTCCGTCAGCACCACACACCAGAACCGCCCATCCAACCTTTCTCATCAGTCTCATCAATCGGTACTCCTTCATCATTTGTGCCCCTGGCTTGCGGCTCATCGCCTCCGTCGGCCCCTGACGCCTGCCGAAGGCACTAACAAGTGGTGTGCCAGACGGTCGAAGAATCGTCATGAAATCACAGAAGTCTTTTTTGCGTAGTGGCTTATGGGGTGGCCGCACGGCGTATGCGGCGATGGATCTGACACATTAATGTCTCAGTTGGGGTGCAGATGCGACATTTATGTAGGGACCAGGGCCACCGGACGAATACCTTCTGAATAATGAACCCCGACCCGCCCGGGTCGGGGTCCTGTGTTATCCTCATACGGTTTGAGCGACCGAGTGCCGAACGCATGGCCTTGATCGCCGTCTGTTGCCGTCCGTCAGTCCTTCAGCGGCCGTACCCAGATGTTCCGGAACTGTACGGGGTTGCCGTGATCCTGCAACTGGATCGGCATCTCATCGGGGTGATATCGGTAGCTGGCCAGTCTCCGATGGTCCGTAACCCCCTTGATCTCCCAGTGATCCTGCACCAGTACACCGTTGTGGATCACCGTGACGGTGCCCGGCTTGAGGACCTCGTTCTGCCCGGGCCCCTTGAAGATCGGCCGGTGAAAAATGATGTCATACGTCTGCCACTGCCCCGGTCCGCGCGAGGCGTTTACATCGGGCTTTTTCTGGCCGTACACCGACGCGGCCTGGCCATCCGGATACGTGTCGTTATTGTACGAGTCCAGCACCTGAATCTCATAGGTGCTCATCAGAAAAACACCGCTGTTTGCGCGTCCCTGGCCGTTGCCCTTGACCACGCTCGGAGTGCGCCACTCGATGTGCAATTGCATCGAGCCGAACTTCTGTTTGGTTTGAAGCGTTCCGGCCTTGTCCACCACCTCGAGGGCCCCATCGACGATCCGCCACTTCGGTGCATCCGGCTTGCGGTTCGTATGCTCCCAGCCATCCAGGCTCGTGCCGTCGAACAGGACAATCGCGTCGCTGGGGGGCAGATGGTCCTTCTCGCCCGGGGTCACCTCCGGTGGCCGCGGTTCGAATTCATCGTGCACGTGGTACCCGTTGGGCTTCAGGGGCGTGTCCTGGTAACCGCCTGCGGGAATCCCGATCGTCAACACCACGCCCAACGTCAGCAGGACCAATACCACTCGCCTCATCGCTTACCCTTTCCAAGACCTGTACACCCTGTAGATGCTTCACTCCTGTACGCGGTTCCACTCGTGCTCCGCGATCCGGCGCACTATACCAGAATGCATCGTGGACAGCAACGATTTGAGATCGGACAAAAGGCCACTGAAATAGAGACTATAAGACAAGAAAGGAGGACGCCTCTCACGGTGTGTGGGGCGCAAGAGGCGTCCTCAACGGAGTGTGACTACTGGGTTGAGTGCAGTCAGGCTTTATAGACGCCGCTCGCGCGGAGAAGACAACAACAAATCCGTTCTTTTTCGCCAATGGCCCCAAATTAGGTGTTTTCCCTCATGGCTTTTGGGGTGTTTCCCCCATGGCGTCGGGCTCGCCGAGACTTCTCCATGATCCATGGACTCTGTGCATGTGCGTTCGGGTAAAAAGGATGTGCATTGCGCCAGGGCCCTGCTAGGATGAGTCGGGGCCAGAGGTGGCGGCTCGTGCCGGCAGGCGCGGTGTCGAAGCGGCCCGATGTGAGAACGGGAAGATACAACCATCATG
>DSDH01000170.1 GCA_011055475.1 Phycisphaerales bacterium
CAGCCCGAACTCGTTTTTCGCCGAGCAGACCCGCGTGCTTCTCGGACCGGCCAGCCACGTATTCGAGTGCCGTTACGAGCAGCTTCAAACCCCGGATCGGTATGACCTGGTGCTTGTCAGCGAGAGCTTTCAGTATATCAAGCTGGCGACGGTCTTTGAGATCACCTTCGCGCGGTTGGAGGAGGATGGGCATATCCTGATCTGTGACTTCTTCGACCGGCAGATCGTCGCCAAGAGCCCCTTGTCGGGCGGTTGTCCGTGGCGCAAGTTCACCGAGACCGTATCGCAGTATCCCCTGGAACTGGTCGAGGAGCTGGATATCACCGATGCGACGGCGCCGACGATGGACGTGTTGAACGACGCCTTTGAGCAGGCGGTCAGGCCGACCGTCGTCCTGACCTCTCAGTTGTTGGAGAACCGGTATCCGTGGGCGTACAAGCTGGTGACCCGGCTGTACCGCCGCCGGATCGACAAGCTCACGCGCAAGTACTTCAGCGGGGAACAGATCTCGGAGAACTTCAAGAAGTACAAATCCTACAGGCTTCTTGTGTACCGCAAGCTCGCCGCCGGTGACAATGCCCGCGTCGCGGCTGTTGAAGGCGTCGCACCCGATAATGCGGGCGCGTGAACCGTCGGCCATGGTGGCCGAGGATGAGCGGACAGTTGCACGGGATCGACCCAGTGGCTTGTGCAGTGGGGCCCCACCCGCGTGGGGACGGATGTGCAGGAAAGGAGGCATTCACCGCGGCGGACAGGCCGGGCTCGTGGACGCGGGGCGTCTGTGTACCCCCTATATCAACACGCGGATGACGTGTGGGGCGGCATGGTGTGAGAACGAAGCGTGCGGCGGCACGTTTGGACGGGAACCGTGGCAGGGTTCATATCGGAAAGGATGGACCATGAGTCTGGCAAGTGAGTTCAAGGCGTTTGTCATGCGGGGCAACGTGGTGGATATGGCCGTAGGTATCATTATCGGGGGGGCCTTCGGCAAGATTGTCGCCTCCCTGGTCAACGATGTCATCATGCCGCCCATCGGGCTGCTGCTCGGCGGG
Source organism: Phycisphaerales bacterium (assembly GCA_011055475.1). Taxonomy (GTDB): domain Bacteria; phylum Planctomycetota; class Phycisphaerae; order Sedimentisphaerales; family Anaerohalosphaeraceae; genus DSDH01. Next base: position 1,053 of record DSDH01000170.1, read on the forward strand.
GTGGATTTTTCGCAGATGGCGATTGTGCTGAAGAAGGAAACGGTGGATGCAGCGGGCAACGCGGTTCCGGCGGTGACGTTGGGGTACGGCCTGTTCATCAATGCGGTCGTCAATTTCCTGATCGTGGCCGCGGCGATTTTCGCCATGATCAAAGTGATGAACTCGCTGAAGCGCAAGGAAGAGGCGGCCCCCGCCGCACCGCCGGCGCCGTCCGCGGAAGAAAAGCTCCTGACCGAGATTCGAGACATCCTGCAAGGTCAAGGCCAGTGATGGACATGCTCCGGCGCCAAGGCCCTATGCCTGAAGACGAATGCGCCACGTGGACGGCGACCGGACCGAAGGCTGAAGGCATGGAACGGAAAACCGTGGCATCGGAAGGGGATTCGGCATGAAAAGACGCATTTTCATCGCGGCGTGCGGGCTCGTGGCCCTGTGGGGTTGTGGCGGCTGTCAAGCATTGGACGCCTTGGGCCTGGCCAAGCCGACGGCCTACCTGCGGGGCGTGTCGTTTGACAAGATCGACCTGGAGGCGGCCACGCTGCTGTTTGACGTGGAGGTGGAGAACCCCTACGGCGTGCCGCTGCCGCTGGTGAACATGGACTACGCCTTGTCCTCCCGTGACAAGCCGCTGTTTTCGGGGACCGCGGACGTGGCGACGACGATTCCGGCCCGGAGCCGCAAGACCGTGTCGCTGCCGGCGACGGTGCGCTACCTGGACCTGTGGAACGCGCTGCGGGAGGTTCGGCCGGGGGCCCAGATCGACTACCGGGCGGACGTCGATCTGTCGGTGGAGGCGCCGGTGGCGGGGCCGATCGCGTTGCCCCTGACAAAAGAGGGGCAATTGACCGTCCCCACGCTGCCCACGCCCGACTCGGTGGACTGGAAGTCACGGGTCCTGGACGCGATCCGCGGCCAAAGCCCCTGACCGGTCAGGCAACAGCTCCGGGTGATCCACCTGGGCCAGGACCTGTTCGATGAATTGCCGCCAGTGGGGCAGGCGATGCGCGCGGCGCTGCAGGATGATGTTGCGTAGCGTGCGGTAGCTCATGCACCACAGGCGCTTTTGCAGGAAGCCCTCGGGCAGGCGTTTTTTGATCTCGACCAGGTCCTCGGCGTCGAGGGCCTGGAAAAGCGGCCCCAGCGTCTGCGGCGTGCAGGAGCCGGGTTCAAAGGCGGCGTTAATGAACCGTCGGACGGCGTCGGGATCGGTGCGGTCGACGCCGGCCAGCTCGCGGCGGAGGGTGTGCATGGTGCTTTCGCTCTGCTTGGTCGACAGCCGAAAGGTGTCCGCCTCCTGCCACCAGTATCGCGGCGCCTGGACGTCGAGCCAGACGATGATGCTCTCCAGGAACTTGTTGTGCCCGCCGTCCTGGGCGCAGAGGCGACGAGCGACGGCGGGCATGTCGTCGGGGGATTGCTTCTTGTTGTGGGCCAGGCCGCGCATGGCCGCGGCGTAACCGGCCTCCTCGACCTTTTCGACGTGCATCACGAACGTATTCACCTCGAATCCCTCCGACATTGCGTGACTTATCCTCTGGAGGGCACTGTAGCCGGATCGGCGCAGGCCTGCAAGCTGGCGGTGCAAGATCGGAGCCGGCCAGGTGACAGGAGATGTGTAAGCCTGCCTCCCCGCGTCGGACCGAGTGGCACATCTACTGTAGAGGTCGCCGGGCGCTACGCGTTCTCGTCGTTGGCGTCCTCGGCACCGTCTTCCTCGTCCAAGTCCTCGTCGCCCGGCTCGTCGTCCTCGAGGTCGTCATCCTGGGCGGTGAGGTCTTCGTAGGTGTGGACCTCGGCCTCGAGCTGCTCCCGTTTGAGCTGCTCGTACTCGTCGAGGGTCATCGTGACCTCGCGGGCCTGGCTGCCTTTGTATTCGCCGAGGATGCCGGCGGCGGCCATCATCTCGATGATCCGCGAGGCGCGGGCATAGCCGATGCTCAGGCGGCGCTGCAGCAGCGAGACGCTGCCGCGCTTGGTCTCGAGCACGATCTTGACGGCCTCATCGTACAGGTCATCCCCCTGGGCGGCATCCATGTCGATGCGGTTGAGCTGCATCAGCTCGGGATGGTACTGAGCCTGGGCCACGTCGGTCAGATGCGTGACGACATCGTGAATCTCATCGTCGTCGACGTAGGCCCCCTGGGCACGGACCAGGTCGCTGGTGCCGGGCTTGAGGAAGAGCATGTCGCCCTGACCCAGCAGGGTTTCGGCGCCGTTCTGGTCGAGGATGATGCGGCTGTCCATGCGGGCCGCGACGCGAAAGCCGATCCGGCAGGGCATGTTGGACTTGATCAGACCGGTCACGACGGTCGCCTGAGGCCGCTGCGTGGCGACGATGAGGTGGATGCCCACGGCGCGGCTCTTTTGGGCGATGCGCACGATGTAGGCCTCGATTTCCTTGGCGGCGGTCATCATCAGGTCGGCCAGCTCGTCGATGATGATGACGATGTGCGGCAGACGCTTGGGGATCTTGGCCTCTTCATCGGGCGTGGAGGGGTTGAACCGCTCGTTGATTTCTTCGGGCGTGAGCTTGTTGAACGAGGCGATATTGCGGACCTTGGCCTCGGCCAGCAGCTCATAGCGCTCGTCCATCTTGGTCATGGCCCATTCGAGGATCTGTTCGGCCCGCTTGGTCTCGGTGACCACGGGGCACATCAGGTGCGGCAGCGACTCGAACATGCTCATCTCGACCATCTTGGGGTCGATGAGAATCAGCTTGGTCTCATCGGGCCGTCGGGTCATGAGGATGCTCGTGATGATGCTGTTGATGCAGACGCTCTTGCCCGAGCCGGTGGTGCCGGCGATGAGCAGGTGAGGCATGGCACCCAGGTCGGTCACGAGCACCTCGCCGGCCGAGTCCTTGCCGAGGAACAGCGGGATCTGCATGCGGCTGCCCTTGGCGGCGGCCCGTTGGATGAGCTCCTTGAGGCGGACGATCTCCCGCTGCGTGTTGGGCACCTCGATGCCGATGGTGTGTCGGCCGGGCAGCGGCGCGACGACCCGCACGGAGCCGGCGCCCAGGGCCCGGGCCATGTCGTTGGCCAGGTTGGAGA
>DSDH01000469.1 GCA_011055475.1 Phycisphaerales bacterium
CTCAGGGCCCTGCGCCGCATCCATCAATTATGCCACCTGGCATTGCGACCTGCCGTGGGTCGGTCCGCTGAAGGCCTGGAATCTCCGAGACCGGTCCTCCCGCGCCTTGCGCCTGCGGTTGCATCTGCCGGAATTCAGCGACCCCTGCTTCGTCAACGTGCCCGCCCTCGATCCACGGGGGCACGTTCGCCTCCCCGCCCCGCGCCTCCGCCTCAATGGCGAAGCCCTCAAGATGAAGTCCGCCTCGGAGCGGGCGACTCTCACGGTTTTCGTCGATGGCAAACAGGACCCCGACGCATCCGTGCAAACGACGGTTCTTCCCTCGCGATCATGGTCGTATGCCCCAGCCGACCTGATCACCCTGGCCGCGTTCGTCTGGCCCGATCACGCCGTCGTTCAGCAAATCGTGCATCAGGCCCACGCGGCCCTTCCCGACTCGTCTGCCGCCGCTTCGCTCGGCGCATTGGTTCAATCCGGAGCCACTGATGCCGAGGCCCGCGCCTGCCGGGCCCTTTATGACTATCTCCGGGATGCCTGCGACGTGCAGTGGCGCCCCCCTCATGACCGCACCGGCTATCAGATCATCCGCACGCCGGATGAAATCGTCGCCGCCTCGCCGTCGGCACAACCGATAGAGGCGACCTGCGTCGATCTGGCGGTCCTGCTGGCCGCATGCCTTGAGAACCTCCGTCTCTGGCCGGTCATCGTCCTCACCGGCCCGCGCTTTGATCTGCCACAACACGCGTTTGCGGGCTGTTGGACCGGCTCGCTGCCGCATGGCCGGCCCGTGATCCGCGACCGACGATTCCTTCGCGAGCAGGTCGAACGCGGCCGGCTGCTCCTGGTCGAATGCACGGCCCTGGCTCGCCGGCCCGGGGCCGCCGGCAAGCGCACCTTCGCCGAGGCCGTGACCTCCGCCGCGGAGCAACTGGCCACGGAACCTTGGCTCTGCGCCGTGGATATCGGCTCGCTGCGCCCGCCCTACGGGTCCATCACACCGCTGGATTGCCCCCTGGACGCCCCCGTCCGCCATGCCTATCACGCCGCGGAGGAATTCGCCCGCCGCAAACGCCGTCCCTACGTGGAAACGGCCTTCCTCTTGTACGGATGCCTGGCCGCGGGCGGCCGGGTTGTCACGTGGCTTCTCAACGAGGCCGGGCTCGAAGCAACCGATCTGATGAGCCGGATCGACCACCTGACAAAATCGGCGGCGGCGACATCACCCCCGACCACGACGCGTAGCTGCTGGCACTGCCGCCAGGAGGCCCAGCGGTACGCGGCCGCCTGTGCCTCGGCCATGGTGCAGGAGCAACACCTCGTATGGGCCTTGCTGCTACGGGGTCCGGACAGCGGCAAGTTCCGGGCCCTGTGCCAGGGGCTGGGGATCGACACGGCTATCCTGTCGGATGTGATGGCCCGGCGATACCCCCCGCCCGACGCCTCACTGGGCTGGGGTGATTCTATCGGCACACTCTGAGCACTCGCGCGACCAATAAGCAATTACTGGCGCATCTCGGCCTGAAAGGCCCCCACCGCCGCCCGCAGCGCCCGCAAGGACCGGTGAAAAACCGTCCTGAAGACCTCCGGCGGCGAACAGAACATCTCGATGCTCGCCCACGTGTTGTCGCGAACCAGGAAGACCTTGGCGACCTTGGTCTGCGCCGTCGCCGTCAGCGCCGCCCGCTGGGCCTTCTCCCGCTCCAGCTCGCTCTCGATGGACCAGAAACCCGGATAGACCAGCCGGAAGAACTCCTCATCGTTCTCGTCCATGATGATCAAATACACCCCTCCCTCGTACTTGAACACCACGTCGCCTTCGTTGTCGATCTTCGGCGCGTAGCCCTCTTCACTGAGGAACTTCTGGTACATTTCCGCGCGATCCTGCTTGCTCATGGCTCCTCTTCCTTTCGGTGTTTTCCCGGGATCGGAATCCGGGGAGTTCGAGCCCTCCCCGAACAACTTGTCCAAAAAACCCATTTATTTCCTCCTTTCAGGAGCCCGACAAATCCAAAGCCATCATCGTGGCTCATGCAGGACCAAGAACTCCATGCAACCTTCGTGTACGAACGCCGCTCCCTGAGACATGTTCCAATGTCCCCTTACGATAACGTGCACAGCAGGGCCGACGCAAGCAGAAAACCACGCCTTGAGGGACGCGCAAATAAAGGGACCTGAGCCCACGCGAGGCGACTTTTTCGCAGGCGAGCCGATTTCGGGGTAGGCGCACGGACGCAAGACCCTACAATGAAACCCCAGCCGGTCCGGAGGCGCCCATCGTGGGAAGCCGTCTCGGTCCGGGGGTTTGAGGTTTCGCCGTTGAAGGACCAGATCATGACGCACGCAACACGAAAAGCCCTGTGGATCGTCGCTGTGGCGATTCTCGTCACAACGATCGGGGCCGGATGTAATGAACGCGACACGGCTGACAAAGCAGACTCACCCGACACGACGACGGCCCCCGCTGACCGGACCGCCCCGCAGGGCCCCGACCAGACCGATGACCAGGCGCAAGCAGCGACCTCGTCCACACAGGCCGCCCCCGCCGAAGCGCCCAAACCACCGACACAGGTGAAGTTGGAGACCACCCAGGGCGACATCGTGATCCGTTTGGATGAGGCGATGGCCCCGATCACCTGCAGGAACTTCCTGCGCTACGCGAAGGAAGGCTTCTACGACGGCACCATCTTCCACCGCGTCATCAAGGACTTCATGATCCAGGGCGGCGGCTTCACGGCCGACATGATGCCCAAATCCACCCACGAGCCGATCACCAACGAATCCAACAATGGCCTCAAGAACACCCGCGGCGCTGTCGCCATGGCCCGCACCCAGGACCTCCACAGCGCCACCAGCCAGTTCTTCATCAATCACCGTGACAATCCCAGCCTGGACGCCGGCGGGCCCTTCGGCGGCTATGCCGTCTTCGGCCACGTGGTCTCGGGGATGGACGTCGTCGACGCCATCGCCGTGCTGCCGACGAAGACCGTCGGCCGCTATCAGAACGTCCCCGTCGAGCCGGTCGTTATCAAACGAGCCATCATTCTGGAGTAGGCATGAACCAAGACGCCGCCCCGCCCCATGCCCCGCGCGTTCGACTCGAGACCAGCGCCGGCTCGATCGTCCTGGAGTTGGACCCCCAGGCCGCGCCGGTCACCTGTGAGAACTTCTTACGCTACGTCAACGAGGGCTTCTACGACGGCACCATCTTCCACCGCGTCATCAAGGACTTCATGGTCCAGGGCGGCGGCCTGACCTGCGACATGCAGCCCAAGGCCGCCCGCGAGCCGATCATCAACGAGGCCCGCAACGGCCTGTCCAACCGCTGCGGAACCGTCACCATGGCCCGAACCAGCGATCCGAACAGCGCCACCAGCCAGTTCTTCATCAACCATCGCGACAACACGTTCCTGGACGCCGCCGACGAGCAGAACCCCGGCTATACCGTGTTCGGCAAGACCATCGAGGGGCTCGACGTCGCCGATACTATCGCTTCCGTGCCCACAACCTCCAAGGGACCCTACGAGGACGTGCCCATCGAGCCGGTGGTCATCCACCGAGCACAAGTCATTGATTAGCTGCGGTTTGCAGAAAAGCCGAACGCCTTGGCCGGCGGAGAGGGATACCCACGCTTCCCCAGTGACCGGGTAGGATTTGCTTATTGATGAACGACGCCGATCAGATCATCCGACTCCTTGGCATGCGCCCATTGCCTCAGGAAGGCGGCTTTTTCGTCGAGACCTACCGTTCCGATGAGACCCTCGCCCCCGGCGCCCTGCCGGCTCGCTATGGCTCCGAGCGAGCCCTGGCCACGGGCATCCTGTACCTGCTCCGGGCCCAGGATCGCTCGCGGCTGCACCGCCTTGCCAGCGATGAAATCTGGCATTTTCACTTGGGCGACCCCGTCGAGATGATCCTCCTGGCCCCGGACGGCACCGGCCGCCGCATCGTGTTGGGCCCGCGGATCGACCTCGGTCAACGGGTGCAGGTCGTCGTCCCCCGCGGCACCTGGCAGGGGGCCCGCGTCCTGCCCCCCGGCCGCTGGACCCTGATGGGCACCACCGTCGCCCCCGGCTTCGA
>DSDH01000062.1 GCA_011055475.1 Phycisphaerales bacterium
CGCTCCATGACGGCCACGGCCCTGTCGAACGGCGTCGATTCGGCGCCCTCCACGAACAAAAAGCACTCATCGGGACCTTGGCCCGCAGAGAACTTGCGGAACTGGGCATGGGCCCGTCGGGTCGCGCGTGTTTCACTCATTCACTGGCACCTTGTCGATTACCCAGGGTTCTCCGGGGCGGGTCCCTTGGTCTTGTTCGCCGTCGCTGTCCCCCAGGACGTTTGTCCGGGGCGGTTTACTGCATCGCCGGTCGCTTTCCAACGGCCAGTGCGTAGATCGCCCGGCTTTCCACACGATACTTGCGCTCGTAGTTGGTCCCCACGATTTCGCCTTCCGCGGCACCGGCCGGCCGCTCGAAGGGCACCTCCTGCCACCGGTCGGCCTGCCGGGCGATCACCTCGCGGGCGGACTGGTAATACGGCTCGTGATCGGTAACGAATTGAACCACGCCGCCGGGGCGCAGGGCCCGCCAAAGCTGTTCAACATTCTGATCCTGGAAGAAGCGTCGTTTATGATGCCGCTTCTTGGGCCATGGGTCCGGGAAGTACACGTGGAACGCCTCGACCGTCTCATCGCCCAGAGATTGCCGAACGAACGCCGTCGCGTCCGTGCGGATCAGGCGCACGTTCGTGAGGCCCCAGCGGCCCATTCGATCCACTGCGTACCGATAGTACCGGTTGGCCCACTCCACGCCCAGAAAATCGCACTCGGGATGGGCCTGGGCCTGGTCCAGCAGAAAGGTCCCCTTGCCCGATCCGATCTCGACGTGAACAGGGGCGACGCGGCCAAACAGCGCCGCAAGATCCAACGGTACGGAGAGCGTTTCGGCCTGGACCGATACCTGTTCATAGTCGCGAACTATACGTTTTCGTGCACACACCGTCATGCGAAAAACGCCGCTCCCCACCCCACTTCGCCGGGCCCAGCCGCCGGAAGGAGTGCCCATCCCAGTATCAAAAACCCTGACAAACCTTTATTTTGCCAAGATTTCCGGCTAAAGTCAAGTGTCGGTCCGTCCGACACGGAATCGGCAGAACCCGATGCCCCCCGAGGCGTAGAAAAACGCGCCTTGGAGATAAAGGCGCGAGCGAAGGGGTCCGATAATGATCCGACCGGTCATCACGCTGCGACGGATACGCATCCTGGTGGATGTCGATACCCAGCAGGATTACCTCTTGGCCGATGGGAAGGTTTGCGTGGAGGACCACCGGCGTATTCTTTCCAATATCCGTCGCCTCGTGGCGTGGGCCCGGCTGAAGAACATTCGCATGATCTCCACCGCGCGGGTCAATCCGCCCGGGCAGGCGGGGTTGGACTTCTGCGTGGCGGGCACACCCGGCATGCGCAAGGTCCCCTATACGATCCGGCATCGTCACGTGCGTTTCGAGGCCGACGGCTGCACCGATCTGCCGCGCGACATCCTTCGCCGGTTCGACCAGATCATTGTGAACAAGCGGTGCGACGATCCCTTTGACGAGCCGCGGGCCGACCGCATCCTCAGCGAGCTGCGGGTGACGGAGTTCGTCGTCTTCGGCGTGCCCACCGAGACCGCCGTCAAGAAGACGGTCTTGGGTCTGCTGGCCCGGCGTCGCAACGTCACGGTGCTGACCGATGCCACCGGCTGGTGCGACCGCGAGGCCGCCCAGATCGCCCTTCGCCAGATGGAGGCCAAAGGCGCGACGCTCACCACGACGCGGACCGCCTTGGGTGTTTCCCATCTTCAATGCGTTGGGGTGTGCGATTGCCCCGTGTGTCGCGCCCGGCAGAAGCAATCGACCCTTCGCGCCGGCGCGTGAACGCAGCGAGATCACCCTCGATCAATCTCCTCGCATCCGGTCTACCCTCCAGGGCGTTAGTTGGTACACTGTCGGGGGGTCCGGCCGTTGCATGGCGGACGGGCCGGGTCATCGCAGGTCTCTGGAGCCGGTCAAGATGTGGGGATGGACGGGATGGATCATTGCAGGGGTGTTGGGCCTGGCCTGTTGGCCCATGGCGGGGCATCTGCGTCGGCTGCGACGGCGAAAACGTCTGCTTGACCAGCCCCTGTCGCTGCGGGACCAGGCGATTCTGCGGCGCAACGTGCCCCTGTACCGCCGGCTGCCGGAGGACCTTCGGCGGTCGCTGCACGGGCTGATCCAGGTGTTCCTCGCCGAGAAACGATTCATCGGCTGCGACGGCCTGGAGGTGACCGATGAGATGCGGCTGACGATCGCGGCGCAGGCGTGCATGCTGCTGCTCAACCGCCCGGGGCGTTTCTTCCCCCGGCTCCGCACGATTTATCTGTACCCGAGCGCGTTCGTGGTCCGGCACGCCCGGTCGGACGGCCTGATCGAGACCGAAGACCGCGAGGTGCTGGCCGGCGAATCGTGGCACCGCGGTCCCGTCGTGCTCGCCTGGGACGAGGTCCGCCGCACCGCCGCCGATCCCCGCGACGGGCATAACGTCGTCCTCCACGAGCTGGCCCATCAGCTCGACCAGGAAGACGGCGTTGTCGATGGGGTGCCCGTTCTGGAGAATCGCTCCAGCTACCGCTCCTGGGCTCGCGTGCTGGGGGCCGAATACGACGCGTTGCGGACCGCCGGAGGCTCGCGGCGCCCCACGGTCCTGGACGACTACGGTGCGACCGACCCCGCCGAGTTCTTCGCCGTCGCCACCGAGGCCTTCTTCGAAAAACCCCGCGACCTGGCCGCTCGGCACCCGGAGCTCTACGACCAGCTCCAGGCCTTTTACCGGCTGGACCCGGCCGGATGGACCCCCTGACCGACGCGACGCGGGAGTGTTCTTGGGGTTTGGGCTTTGTTCGGACGGGCGAACCCGTATAATGCCGGGCGACGATCGACTTTCCGGTATGAACCACAGGAGAACCCATGGCGCATCTGTTTATCAGCGATATTAAGCCCGGCATGAGCGTGTGCGACGTGTACATGGTCACCCAGCCCATCCTGCGCAACACGACCCGCGGCGATCTGTACATCGCGATGTACCTGTCCGACCGCACGGGCAAGATCAACGCCCGCATGTGGCAGGCCACCCAGGCGATCTACGAACAACTGCCCAGCAGCGGCTTCGTCCGCGTCCGGGGCAACAGCGAGCTCTACCAAAACTCCCTGCAGATGGTGGTCAATGACGTGCAGGTGGTGGACGCGGACTCGGTCAACCTGGCCGACTACCTGGCCCGCACCGACAAGAACATCCGCGAGATGGTCGATGATCTGCGGCAGATGCTCGGGACCATCGAGGACCCGCAGCTCAAGGCCCTGGTCGATGCGTTCCTGGCCGATACGGACCTGATGCGCCGGTTCTGCACCGCGCCGGGGGGGATGCAGATCCACCACGCGTACCTGGGCGGCCTGCTCGAGCACGTGCACAACATGATGCGCTGCGCCGCGGCGATCCTCCCGTTCTACCCGAAGGTGCAAAAGGACCTGGTCCTGGCGGCGATCTTCGTGCACGACATGGGCAAGATCGAGGAGCTCAGCTACGACATGACGTTCTCGTACACCGACGAGGGCCAGCTCATCGGCCACCTCGTGCAGGGCGTCCGCATGATCCACCAGAAGGCCGACGCCCTGGCCGAGGCGGGCACGCCCGTCGCCCGCGACACGCTCAACAGCCTTCTGCACATTGTCCTGGCGCATCATGGGCAGTATGAGTTCGGCTCGCCCAAGCTGCCGGCCACGGCCGAGGCCTTTATGGTCAGCTACCTGGACAACCTCGACGCCCGTATGAACCAGGTCACCGGCGTGATCGACAACGACCCCGGCAACGACGACTGGACGCCCTATGTGCGGACGCTGGAGACCCGCCTGTTCAAGAAGCGGCCTCTGATACCGTGACCGCCTGTTGTTGAAAAAGGCCCACTTCTTATCGCTCCGGACCCCGGATCGAGTCCGGGGCAGGCTTTGATCCGGAGTTCACGTTAGGCGTGGCAGGTATTCTGTACGCGGCCGGTGGCATGGGCATTCGCCTCTGGTCCGCCGGAGGCGGATGGCCATGGGACGACGAACGCCCCGTATCGCCAGGACATGCCCACGCGAGCGTGGGCATGCCACCCGGCGACGCATAGCCCCGCAG
>DSDH01000110.1 GCA_011055475.1 Phycisphaerales bacterium
CCCTCGACGAAGATCCTGTTCTCCACCGAATCGCCGAGCACCAGCTTCATGGTAGTTCCGTACCGAGTGGTCGTGATACCCTCACGGCCCCGGTTGCGGCGGCAGAACTTGCGGTAACAGGACGCCCGCGCGGCACGGAGAGGGCCCGTGCGGGCATACCACAGAAGCATGTCGTCTACGCTCATCGCGTCCCTTCCCACCGCCGCTCAGCAGCGATTCGGCTGTCGTGGCCGGTCCAAATCCGTCCGCCGGACGTCCCCCGTCCGGCCGTCGCGCGAGCAGCCGCACTCATTGGGACACGGCCTCCGGGGTTCGGTGCGCCCGGATGATGTCATCCTGCACGGCAAACGTCCAGGTCGGATGCGCCGCCAGCACCTTGTCCCGCACGGACGACAACGCCGGATAATCCCCCTCGCCGGTGAAACATCGGGCGTCGTCGATCAGCAGCACGTGCTCCGCAGCCAGAGGATGCCGCAAAATGTGCTCGAGTTCGATCATAATCGGCGTCTCAAGGTCTCCCTTGGCCGTGCACCCTTGGGAGTAATGCGCGTCGAGCCAGAATAGACAGGGCCGCTGCTCCCGCTCCAGCACCTCCGGCAGCCGGGCCTCGCTGGACCCTTCCAGGATGTGCACGTGCCGGTACCGTGCGAAACGCTGCTGGGCCTTACGGCACAATTCCGGATCCAGCTCGATGGAGTAGACCTCGTCGAAGCGGTCGAGCATCGCGGTCACCGTATGCCCCGTATACGTGCCCGTTTCGACGAGCACGCGCAGGCCGAAGCGCCGGGCGTAATCCAGCAGGACAAGCTGCTTGCCGTAATGCGGCATGGGCAGATCGCCGCCCTCGCGCTTCCACGCCCAGTATCGCCGCGCCAAGCGCTTGACCTTGCGTCGTCGCGAAAGGGCATCCCACCCAGGAATGGCCCCCAACCAATCACGCAACATCTGCATCTAGCAATCCCCACGTAACCCAAACAGGTATCGGTTGTCATTGCGCATGTGCGTCATACGGTGTTCCCGCCATGTCCCTCCCCCGAGAGTATCCCGCATGGTTGTGAAAAAAGCAACGTTGTCGATACCCTGGAACACCGACTGGTAAGCAATGAGAAACCCATCGAACCGGGGCCAGCACGGCTGCAGACGTTCTCGCAAGGGCAGCGGCGTCTCACTGAGCGACCACGTGGCCAGGAAGAGGCGGCTCGGGCGGTCGTCTGTCTGACACACTTCACTCAGGAGACCCAGGTCGCTGAGACATTCCACGACGCCGGATGCAACTCCAGCGATGGGGTGGTCGGAAACGGCCAATCCGATTCCGGCCAGGAAGAACCGCTGAAGGGCGGAAAACGCCGGCAGATCGAAAATGACGTACCGTCCGCGGAATCCCAGACGGTGAATAAGCCGGCACATGCCGCCATAGCCCCCGCCGAATTCCACAATCGTGCCGAAGTCGTCCACCCTTCGACCCATTGCCTCCTCAAAGGAAGCGCAGTGATAGGCATGATGGATCAGATTGCCGCTGCTGGTCGGATGCCGCCAGTACGGCAGTGGATGGCCGAACCGGTCTTCCTGGAGGGCCGGTGCCCATCGATGGGCCCAGTCGCGCCGCCGCCGCAGGAACCGCAACTCATGGGGGATGTACTCGGCGTGCGTTACGGCCATTGTTCGTTGGATGACCTCCCAGCGCAGAAACGCGCGAGGATCGGCGTCCTTCACGTTACGGCACAATTGCCGGATGTTCTCAGACCATGCCGTCTCGCAGGTCTCCGGATGGCCGGACAAGCCGCAGCTCGCGTCAAGCTCGCCCCGCAACCGATTTACCAGTTCTTGTTCCTCCTGAGTCGGCGGCGGCAATGGCTTATCGAGCCGGCGCGAAAGCATTGCAGCCAAACGCCGGCGCATTTTGCGAATTTTTCTACGAATCATGGTGTACTCGGCATTGAACCAGGTTAAAGTGCCGGCGACCGACGTGCGTCCGCCGGGGTTTGTTCTTCATGAGAAATGCGTGGTCGAACCGAAAGCCCTCGGCGTACTTGGCATTGAGGGCCTCGACGGAGTGCTCGGCCGCTCCATCGATGGGGTTGTCGATCGCCGTATTGACGATATTGACTTGGATAGCGCACGCGCAGAGCTTCTGAAAGCACAGGTAGGGGGGAAGCCTTCGCGCGTGGCTGCGGCACCAGCGATAGCACAACCCCTCCAGCGTGTTGGGGTTCTTGAAGGTCTCGCTGAGCAACAGAAATCTCTTGGGCGAGGCGACAGGCCGCAGGGCACGGACAAGAGGCCCCTTCTGTCGAAACAGACGACCCAGCACAGGCGATTTGGTGTCCACGGCTCCAATGATCCGGCGCACCAGATCGGTGCGGTAGATGGTACTGTTTAGCTCGAAGGGATAACGGGCGGTCTTGTCCAGCGCCTTCGCCCAATGAACTCCATAGACCGGCCGCCCTTCGACCACCATCTCCATCATGTGCCGCTGGTCGGCCTGTAGGGTGGACGGGTTCAGCCGCAGGGAGAAACCGAAAAGAGAATCGCCCATCTGGTCGAACGTGGCGGTGATCGTGGACCAGTCCACCGAATCGAAGTACACCACATCGTCGGTTCCGAAAATGACATAGGGTGTCTCCACGCCGTCGAGAGCGGCCAGAAAATCATCGTGGAAGTCCGACTCCCGAACAACGCGGCAGTGGGGCCTTTCTCGAAACAGCGTCTCATACTGCTCGGCAAAGCTTTCTTCCTTGTACAGGACCACGGAACCGGCCAAGGCCGATCCCATGAAGCGATAGAGGCTCGTCAGGTACGCATCAAGCTGCAAAGGCCGATTGCGGGTGAATACGATATTGGTCAGAGCCCCGTTCATCCGGTCCCCTCCCCATCGGCGGGTCCGGTCGTCGGTTCCTGGCCAAGATACCGCCGGGGCGCCGGGAGCGCGGCGGGCTTGCGCCAAGCGGGCTGTACATCGTGCCGGAGCCAGCCAGACCGGCACCATCCCACGTACAGCCGCATGTCAAACGGCCAATACCGCAGGGCCCGGACGTAAAAAGCTCTCGCCGCCCGCCGGGAGCCTCGACGACGATAATCTTCGGCCAGACGACGACAGGCATGACTCAAACGCCGTCGTGCGGCGGGTCGGGGAATGATGTCCCGGCCGCCCAAGTCGTAGTAGAAGCGTTCGAGTGAAAGCAGGCGATTCGGATTCACCCCCTGCCGGCGGGACACGCTGTCCTCGGTCATGCGATGAACGACCGTCACCTCGTCAACATAAAGGTAAGGCACGCGGACAGACAAACGCAAAAGGGCATCGCTGTCCTCGCCGCTACAGCTCAACGCCTCATCGAAGAAGAAATCCTGCCACACCGCCGCACGGAACAGGGCCCCCGACAGCCAGATGAAACCACGCTCGAACAGCGCTGCCGTAATCCATCCGCTACGGCAATCGGCCGATCCGTATGAGGGTTCGGTATGCCCGTCCGCGAATGCCTTGACCACAGAGCAATAGGCACATCCGGCCTGCGGATGGGCCTGGAGCCGACGGACCATGCTCTCCAGGAAGTGCTCCGGCCACAGGTCGTCCGAATCGAGAAACGCCACGTACCGCCCACGACACCGCGCCAGACCCGCGTTGCGCGCCGCGGCACAACCCGCGTTGGATTGGTACACGTAACACACGCGTGTATCGTTGACCGCAGCGATGCGCTGCCGCGTGTTGTCCGTCGAGCCGTCGTCGACGACGATCACCTCAACATCTTGCACGGTCTGGGCCAGCACACTGCCGACCGCTTCGAGCACCAACGCCGCACGGTTGTATGTCGGGATGACTACACTGACCTGTGCCATCGTCATGAATGCCTCGCGCCGGGTATCCCCCCGGCCCGGCTGTCTTTTCGCCTGCACACGTTGTCATCTACCTTTTCGGACGGGGCCGCGCCGCCCGGCCTTGGCGAGCTCTTCGTCATAGATTTGCTGCAGGCCGGCCAGCATGACCTTATGATCGTACTGCCGCCACACGTGCTCGCGGGCCGCCTGCATCAGGGCCTGTCTGTCACCGGCGGGCATGTCCAC
>DSDH01000199.1 GCA_011055475.1 Phycisphaerales bacterium
AGACTCGCCCAGGTCTGGCCGGGCAGGCCCACCATCACGCCACCGCCGATCTCGTAGCCCAGCCGACGCAGCACGGCCAGCAATTCGATCCGCGTGCCCGCCCACAAGGGGCCCGGCGGGTGGATCGCCCGGTACAGGTCCGTATCGGAGGTTTCCCATCGCAGCAGATAGCGGTCGACGCCGGCCCGCCGCCAGCAGGCCAGGTCGGTCTCGGCCCGCTCGCCCAGGCTCAGCGTCACGGCCAGAGATGTCCGCTGCTTGATCTCGGCGATGATTTCCGCGAGCCAGTCGGCCTCGATGCCGGGGTCCTCCCCGCCCTGAAGAACGATTGTGCCGTAGCCGCAATCGGCGATCTGCAGAGCAACATCCAGAATCTCCTCCCGATTCATCCGATAGCGTTCCAAGGCCGCATGGGCGGCGTTGAGACCACAATACGTGCAGCGACGGATGCAGTGATTGCCGATCTCCACGAGCCCGCGCAGGTGAACCGCATTGCCCACGGTCGCGGCACGAACGACATCGGCGCGACGCCACAGTGCATCGAGTGCCTGCGGCTCCGAGGTGCGCAGCCACTGTTCGATCCGGGACACACTCAGGATCGGTTCAGGATCGGACATGCAAATCCCCCTGTCGGGCCCGTCGCCAGGCCGCCATCGCCTCCGGGAAGGGTTGCAGGGCCCGCTCGAAGATCCCCAGGCTGTAGGCGATGACCAGGCCGTAGTTGGTGATGGGCACGCCCGCCCGCCGGCACTGCAGAATCCGGCTGAGCATCTGGCGGCGGTTCCACATACACGCCCCGCAATGAATGACCAGCTTGAACGGGGACAGGTCATCGGGGAAGTCGCGCCCCTGGACGGTCGTGAAGCGAAGCTCGCCGCCGACGCGTTTTTGCAGCCAGCGCGGAATCTTCACGCGGCCGATATCATCGTCGACCGGATGATGCGTGCACGCCTCGGCCACCAGTACGCGGTCGCTGGGCCGCAGATCGTCCACGGCCATCGTGCCCAGCGTTTGCGTAACCAAGTCACCCTTGAATCGCGCGTACAGAATCGAAAAGCCCGTCAGCGGGACGTCGGGCGGCGTCTGGGCCGCGACTTGTTCGAAGGCCTGCGAATCGGTCACGACCAGGCGCGGCGGCGTGCGCAGGTTTTCCAGCGCATCGTGCAGGCGATGCTCTGTGACGACCACGCACGAGGCGTCGGCATCCAAAAGGTCGCGGATGGACTGCACCTGCGGCAGGATGAGCCGGCCCTTCGGGGCCTCCTTGTCGATGGGCACCACCAGGATGGCCGTTCCGCCCGAACCAACCAGGTCGGAAACGATCCGCGGCGCATCGAGAAAGTCCGCCGGCGCCACGGCCAGCAGCGCCTCGCGGAACGCCTCGGTGCCCTCGCGCCGCGGCGCGCAGGCGTGGATCACGGGCACACCTTGCTCGGCCAGCCGCTCCGCCGCGGCGCGGTCGGCCGTTTGCCGGTCAGCCTTGTTGAAGACCACGATGACTGGAATGTCGCCCTTGTCCAACTGCGTATGCAGGGCCCGCTCGAAGGGTCCCCACGGCCCATCGGTCACAATCACCCCCACGTCGGTCCGCTCCAGGACCTTGTGCGTGCGGGCGATCCGCTCGGCGCCGAGCGCACCGATGTCGTCCACACCGGCCGTATCGATGAACACCACGGGACCTAGTGGAAGCAGCTCCATGGGCTTTTCGACGGGGTCCGTGGTGGTGCCGGCCTGCGGCGAAACGATCGAGACCTCCTGGCGGGTGACGGCATTGAGCAGACTGCTCTTACCCACGTTGCGTCGGCCAAACAACCCGATATGTAGTCGCATCCCCTTGGGTGTGGCCTGCTTCATCGGACGGATTCCTCAACCACGGGTTGCGCCGGCCCGGTCAGCAAAAGACATCCCGCCGACCGGAGCGGACGGCCTCCAACATCGTCTCACTGCGCCGGCGCGGCTCGGGCTGCATCCCCTCAATCACGTGCTCGATCAAGGTCAGGCCCGCCGCCTTCGTCCTGGGCGACGCGTAATCCATCAGGTATTCCAGGAACGTGGACAGGGCGTTGGGGTCGCAGTGCTCCTTGATGAGCCCCGGCTTGGCCAGGTCCATGAAGTCCTGACCCGTGCGGCCCAGACGGTAACACGCGGTGCAGAACGAGGGGATGTAGCCCATCGAGGCGACATCGGCGATGACCTCATCCAGTGGACGATGATCGCCCAGCGAGAACTGGGCCTCGTTTTCCACGTCCTTGCCCTCGGCGTACCCGCCGGGGTTGGTTCGGCTGCCGGCGGAGATCTGCGAGACGCCCAGGGCGAACGTCTCCTGCCGCATCTTGGGCGTCTCGCGGGTGGACATGATGATGCCCGTGTAGGGCACGGCCAGGCGCAGGATCGCCACGATCTTGCGAAACGCCACATCATCCACGGGATGCGGCGGCTGCGAGGCCAGGTCCGAACCGGCGGCCGGCTCCAGCCGTGGCATGCTGATCGTATGCGGCCCGACGCCGAAGCGCTGCTCCAGGTGCCGGATGTGCTGCATCAGGGCGAGAATCTCGAACCGCCAGTCGAACAGGCTGAAGAGCACGCCGATGCCGACGTCGTCGATGCCCGCCTCCATCGCGCGATCCATGGCCCCGATCCGCCAGTCAAAGTCGCTCTTGGGCCCGGCGACGTGGACGGCCTCATAGGTGGCTCGATGATACGTTTCCTGGAAGAGCTGGTAGGTGCCGATGCCCGCGGCCTTGAGCCGGGCGAACTGCTCGACCGTCAACGGCGCGACGTTGACGTTCACCCGTCGAATCTCGCCGTGGCCCACCCGCGTCGCATAGATCGTCTCGATGCACCGCAGGACGTAATCGAACCCCTCGCGGGGGTAGGCCTCGCCGGCCACGAGCAAAACGCGCTTGTGCCCCTGCTCGACAAGAGCCCGGACCTCGCGGGCGACCTCATCCTGGTTCAGGGAGCGGCGCACGATGGCCCGGTTCGTCGCCCGGAACGCACAGTACAGGCACTCATTGCCGCACAGATTAGAGACGTACAGCGGCGCGAACAGCACCAGCCGGCGGCCATAGATCGCCTCTTTGACCGTCCGCGCGGCGTCGAACAGCTCGGCCAGCAGCGCCGGGTCGCTCACCGAGGCGAGCACCGCCACGTCCTCTGCATCGAGACCACGCAGCGCCTGGGCCTTGGCCAGCACCTCTCGCACCTGCGAGGCCGAGGCCGCCTTACTCGCGGCCAGCACTTGCCCGATCGCGGTTTCGTCGATAGCCGGCATTTGTGCCTGTGTCGTCACGGTATCCCCTATTTCCTAAAACCCGCACTCCCGGTCCATCCGTTGCGTCCGCCGACTCGGCCGGGTCGGCATCCGACGGAACCGAGGCCGTGCCCCGGCCCTGTCGGACGACATCGCTGACATGCCGACCTTCAAAAGGGAAGGAGGAGAATGCGTTCTATTCGTCAGTCCTTACGGATGTGCTCGGCGACGGCCTTGAGCAGAACCTCGGGCTTGACGGGCTTTTCCAAAAACTGCTTGACCGGCAGCCACGTATCGTCCGGCTCGAATCCGAACGGCAGATTCATCTCCTTGCGGACGCCGCTGACCATCACCACGGGCGTGCCGCGAAGCTCTTCGACCTCCCGGAGCCGGCGGGCCACGTTGAACCCTTCATCCTTTGTGGTCATCATCACGTCCAGCAAGATCAGGTCGGGCCGCTCGGCCTTGGCCATGTCCACGCCTTCCTCACCATTTGACGCGGTGAACACCACGTAGCCCTTGGCCTCCAGCAGGTTGGCCATGGACTCCACCAGGTCCATATCGTCGTCCACAATCAGCACCTTGTTCGCCATGTCATGTTCTCCCTTGTGTGTCTCTCTTGAGGCGGCGCCCTTCCGCCCATCCCATCCGACCGCGGCCCTTACCGCGGCGGGGATACACCCTCGCCCTGCTCGGCCTTTTCCTCGCGGCGGGCCGCCTTGCGGTACCGCCCGATCAACTCCACCACGTTCTTACGGGTCAGTTCGCCGTAAATCTTGTCGTCAATCATGA
>DSDH01000616.1 GCA_011055475.1 Phycisphaerales bacterium
ATCGTGCAGAACTACTTCAAGGAGTCCCATGTCCGCTACGCCGCCGCCGAATAACGTTCATTATTTAATGCCCCCGGTAGTATTACACGCGGCTGGCACTGCTGTGTGCTCCGTGAAACCCATACGCTGCTTCGCCCTAAGCACATCAGCTGGAGACCACCTTGTTCTGAGTCACTTCGCAATGCCAACATACACGAATGTCAGCCCAGTTTAGTAGTGCTACTAATCCTATTGAACTCAAGAACCCTCTGCCTTTGCTCTCTGCGAATGAAGCGTATCAGATCGGCAGGCACCTGGCGGGACTCACCCATCATGAAACCGGCAACATATCCAGCCAAACGCGCCAGTCCACCCACAACCATGGGCGGTTCACGGAAGCATCGCCTGATGGCCTTGGCGACAACGAACAAGGGACTGCTGCCTATGAAATACTCGCTGATACCCATGCGGAATCGGATTCTCAAAGGGCCGCGGGCCTGTCCTGTACCGGCAGGCTTGTTGTGAATCGCCACGAGATCGGGGAACGACCACGTCTGCCAACCAGCCATCCGTGCAGCAAAGCAGGCGCACGTATCTTCCCCTCCATATTTCATTGGCAAGAAGCCCTCAATGTCTTCATAACAACCTCGCCGAAACACCATAAGAGCCTTAGGTGTCGAGCGGCGATCATTCAGGACTTTGCGAAACCCGTTGTGCATACGGTCTACATAAACCCCGGAGGCGATGCCTAGTCGAAGATGTTGCTCAAAACGTTGCAGAATCTGTGCATAGTAATCCGGCGGCAAAGAAATATCCGCATCGAGAATCGCCAGGTAATCATACTCGACAGCGTCTACGCAACGCACACCCTCACGGATCGCATAGACATTGCTCGCATAGTATGTATGATCGGTAGATCGCTCACGCCGATAGTACTGTATCCACGGATACCGAGTGCACGCCTCTTGCGCGACGCGTGGCGTCTCATCCTGCGATCCATCATCGACAATCACCCACCGCTTGGGCCGTATGGTCTGCTGCACAACGCCATCGATCGTTGCGCCCAGGTAAGCGGCCTCGTTGTACGCCGGCGTGATGATCACATAGCTGGCCATCAGCGCACCTCACCAGTCAGTGGTGCCCCCCGATGCGTAACGACGCCGCGCTGGCACGACAAATCCAGCAACTCCGGTTTCATCAGCAGCCGCTTCCACGCGGCCAGGCAGAACCAGCCCCCCACCGCGTAAGTCCCCGCCTGCTGCCAAGCCCGGGGCCGGCCGATCAACCCGGCGCCGATCCAGTACGGCAATCGCAGCCAGAAGAACAGAGCGTGCAGCAGACGGGCAGCCCAGAACGCCGCCGGGCCACGATGCAATTTCATGAACAACAGCATGCTAGCGGTTAACTGCCAGCGAAACCTCCGGGCCATCTGTCCGCTGCTTTGGCCACCGAGATGAATGATCTCACCGACGGGGGCAAACCACACTTGCCAGCCGGACTTGCGGAACCGAAAACACCAGTCCGGATCATCCCCGTAGAAGAAGAACCGCCGGTCCATCAGGCCCACCTCATCGATGGCCGTCCGACGCACCAACGAACAGCAACCGCAGACGGTTTCGACCTGTCGTGGTTCGTCGAAATCCCACCACGTCAGGCGCTCACGGCCGAAAAACCGGCTCCGGGAGAACATCTTGTTCAGATAGGTCGCCAACAAGAAGGTGTTCAACACGGACGGGAACATAAAGCAATTTCGCTGAAGCGTCCGGTCCGGGTTCAGGACGCGCGGCCCCACCACGGCCGCGTCCGTATGCTCATCGGCGAAGGCCACCAGTCCCGCCACGACGTTATCCAGGAGCACCGTGTCGGAGTTGAGCAACAGGACGTACCGGCCTTGGGCGACTTCGATGGCCTGGTTATTCGCCTCAACGAATCCCCGGTTGCATGCATTTCGGATGATCTGCACCTGCGGGAACTCCTCGCGCAGCATATCAACCAGCCCATCCTCCGAACCGTTGTCCACACAGATCACCTCGAAGGCCACATCCCGCGTCTGGTCGTAGACGCTGGTCAGGCAGTCCCGGACCAAGTCCTTACCGTTCCATGCGACCACAATGATCGAAACATCCACCGAACTTGCCATACCGGTGCGACTCCCTGTGTCATATACGCGTTAGCCTAGGCCACGCCGCAGCGCTCCGGCGGACACATAGTGACCGCCGCGTTCTACGTCATCGCCCGGCACGGAAGCAACAGATAATCACCGCGCGAAACCACCGGTCATCCGCCCTGGATCTGTCCGTAAACGAACTGGTCCGAGCGCGGGTCGGCGGCCCACTCGCCCAGAGAGCCATTCTTGCGATCCTTGTCACTCATCCGAATCTCGCCGGAGGTGACTTCGTCGAACAGGCGCCGCAGCGCCGGATCGCACAGACTCCAGTCTATATCCTCGGCCAGCGGCGAGATGCCCGCCTCGCAACCGGGGCTGTACTGACCCGAGCAGAAGTATTCGATCGTCGTGTCCTCGGTGAAGAAGTTCCCGTGCGCGAAGCCCGGCGGCACCCAGATCCACTCGACCGCGTCATCCTCCGGTCGGGCGGGCATGTCGTGGGCGATGATCTTGCCGAACGTGGGCGAGCCCTTGCGGATATCGAGCACCAGGTCGATCATGCGTCCCTGCACCGTACGGACCAACTTGCCCATGTACGGGTTCCATTGGAAATGCAGCCCGCGGATCGTGCCGGCGCGGGAGAAGCTCTCGTTGGCCTGAACGAAGGGCGTATCCCGCAGACAGCGCAGCTCGGGATGCTCATCGAAATCGCTCTTGCGATAGTGCTCCGTGAAGTACCCCCGATGATCACGGAACCGCGCGAAGCGAATGACGTGAACGGCCTCGATGGCCAACGTCCGTACGCCCAGCACCTTCATGATCGAACTCCCTTATCGCAAACGCTTCGTTTCATCGGCCGGATCCGGCCGCGTTATCAATAGTAATAGACCGTCTGGAGCCGGGCCTTGAGCGTCGTCCGTAACCCCGCCGGGCGCCCGCGAAATAGATTCCGCATGACCGGCCACAGATACTTCCACCGCCGCCGGAAGATCAATTGGTAGGCGGCCATCCAGGCGTGTCGCGGATGATCGGGCCCCAACACCAAGGGGCGGTTATAGCCCAGCATGTCCTCCATCGTGATGGGCCGGGTCACCAGGGCGCCATGCTCTATCGCCGAGGTCACCGCCTCGTGTCCTCGCTCGGTGCGGCTCATGAGGGCGGACCATCCTTTGCGCTCGTGCTCGACCACGTCCCGGGTCCAGGGATCGCAGGCCACCACGTCCGCCAACCGTCCCCAGTGATCCACGCAATTCCAACACCGCAGGTAATGGTCCCGCGACACAACGTGAACCACCGCGTCCTCCAGGTACGGCCGATCCAGCAAGAGCCGCTCATCATCGCCATAGACGCGAAACCGGCCCGGCCAACCGTCCCCGCGATAGCAGATGCGCCGCGCCGCCTGTGGATCGACACCGGCGTCCGCGATATATCTGCGAGTACTTTCGCGGGAGCTCATACCGGAGCACACCATGCTGACCTTGAGGATGATCCGCTCAGCCAGAACGGGCCGCAGCCCTTCGAGACGGCTGAGCCCCTCCACCATGCAGGGCGTGCCCACAAACACGTACCGGCCCGGACGATCCAGCACCTCCCGCAAAACCGTACCACTCGATACGGGGGTGTACTTGGAACCGCGGGCCTCCAAGAGCCCCGTGCGATCGGTCGCCAGGAACGCCTCGGCCGCCAGAGGATTGGCCCCGTGCACCTCGCCACCACGGCTCCATCGGCCTGCCCGGTCTCCATCAGGTGCAGGATCAGGCCTGTGATCCCCCCGCCCGATGCGGCGTCCAGCCGAACGGCATCGTCCGGTGAATGCACCAAGTGACAGGGATAGTCCATCTGCCGCAGGTCATCGTCGAAGTCGGGGGCCGTTCCATCCAGAAGAAACGCACTCGGACAGACTTGAACGCAGCATCCGCATTTCGTACACCGGCTCTCATCGAC
>DSDH01000391.1 GCA_011055475.1 Phycisphaerales bacterium
CGGTGACCATCGGCACGCAGTCGGCACCGACCGGTGCGAGTGTCACCGTCGTCATCACCAAGGGCTCAACCACGTGCGCATCCTTCACCGGGATCGTCCTGGACGCGGGCTGGGGCTTCAGCCCGGATGGACATCGATTCGTCGTCCACTCCCGAGACACCAATGGCTCGTACCATATCCGTCTCTACGACCTTCAAAAACCGTCCGGCGCGAACCCCTACGCCCTGTTCGATTCGGTGGATGTGTCGTCGGCGGCCCTGGGCTTCAGCCAGAGCGGGCGGTACTTCGCCTGCGCGGTCAAGACCAGCCAGTCGCTCTACCTGGGCGTGTTTGACGTGCTGGCTCCCACCTCGCGGAAGATCGAGATTCCCTCGATGACCGCGATCGATCACGCCGGTTGGGGGTTCTCACCGTCTAAGGTGGTTCTCGATGATCCGGCCTTCTTCTGGGCCATGCAGCACAATACGGGAATCACCGCTCGGCTGGTCAACCTCCAAACCCTGGCCGAGTATGACGTGGGCGCCGACGCCGGAACGTGGTGGGGCTTTAGCCCCTGCGGGGACCTGTTCGCCACGGTGAACGGCCCGGCCAAGTCTGCGGTCCTCAATAACACGGGCACGGGGCAGGAGGTGGCGCGAGGCGGCTGGACGGGCATGGCCCAGGACTTGAAACCCCGGTGCGATGCGTCGTATCACTACATCGGCGAGACCCAGCTATGTCCCAACACCGCCGGTGCCGAGTGCCAAGGGGGCGGAGAGGATACCCAGGCGCCCACGTGGCCGTCGGGCGCCAAGCTGATCGCCACAGACATCTATCCGGCCAGCATCCGCCTGGAGTGGACGCCCGCGCAGGACAACGTGGGCGTCACACGATACCAGATCTATCAGGACGGCGAATTGGTCGAGATGATCGACGGCGACGCGACCGCCAAGCAGGTTTACGGCCTGCAGTCCGCCACCGAGTACACGTTCAAGGTGGAGGCCGGCGACATGGCCGGAAACTGGAGCAGCGACGGCCCGAACCTGACGGTGGAGACGGTCGACTGCGCCCCCATCTGGCCGGCCGAGGCGGATACGACGGTCGCGGACATCACCGAGACCGGGGCCGTGCTGCATTGGACTGCCGCCGAGGACGACCTGGGAGTCACGGGCTATCGCGTCTATCGCTATGGATCCGACACCCCAGTGGGAGAGGTCGGCGCCACTTCGTTTTCCTTCCACATAACCGGACTGGACCCCTGGACGGACTACACGTACTACGTATCGGCCGGAGACGCCTCCGACAACTGGACCAAGGGACCCGGTGTGTCGTTCAGGACGCTCGACATAACGCCGCCGTACTGGCCATTGCCCAAGCATCTTTCGGCGGACAGTGCCGATGCGACGTCGGTATCGCTGACATGGTCGGATGCGGAGGACAATGTCGGCGTCTACCGGTACAATCTCTATGTTCAACGTGATGCCCAGTGGCAGTTGGTCGCCCAAGCGGACACCCGGCCGATGAGATTGACCTGTCTGACCCCGGACACGCAGTTCGTGTTCAAGGTGGAAGCGTGCGACTATGCCGGCAATGAAAGCACCGATGGTCCGACGGCTGTCGTCAGCACCACTGACGGTCCGGTCGACTGTTCGGGCAGTATGGAGCGGGTCAGCGTCAATTCCGAGGGCCAGGAAACGATCGGGGCACACGCCCCGCCCTCGGATTGGGACCCGCTAGGGTGGGCCCCGCACGAGAGCGAGAACTGTGCGATCAGTGCGGATGGCCGCTTCGTCGCATTTGAATCTTTAGGAATCAATCTGGTCCCCAACGACATGAATACTCTGTACCTGGCCACGGGTCCCTTCGGCTGGGATGCCTACTGGAACAGCGATGTATTTGTACGGGATCGCCTGACGGGCGCCACCGAGCGGGTCAGTGTGTCCTCGGACGGCCAGGAGGGCAACATCGAAGGTAGCAGCAGCGGCTGCGGGATCAGCGCGGACGGCCGTTTCGTGGTCTTCGATTCCACCTGCGACAACCTGGTACCGGACGACACGAACGAGAAGCGCGACGTATTCATTCACGACAGACAGACCCACACCACGCAGCGGGTGAGCGTGATGGCCGACGGCACGCAGGCCAACAACCACTCAGGCGGCTGGAAGCACACGGCGGCGGTCAGCGCCGATGGGCGTTTTGTCGCGTTTGTCTCAAACGCCAGCAATCTCGTCCCGGGCGATACGAACCGCAAGAGCGACATCTTCGTCAAAGATATGCAAACCGGTGCGATTGAGCGGGTCAGCCGGGCCTCGGACGGCACGCAGGCCAACCAGGCCTCCTGGGGCGTCGATATGAGTGCCGACGGTCGTTACGTATGTTTTGTCTCCGATGCGCGAAACCTCGTCCCCGAAGACACCGATTCGACCTCCGATGTCTATGTTCATGATCGTCGGACCGGGACGACGTCGATTGTGAGCGTCTCCACCGAAGGCCAGCCGGCCCAGGGGGACTGCTGCCAGGAGGGAACCACCCTCTGGCCCGCCCGGATCAGTGACGATGGCCGATACGTCGTATTCGACTCCGTGGCGTCCAACCTCGTGGCCGATGACGCGAACGACAAAATCGATGTCTTCGTGCATGACCGGTGGATGGGCATCACCAAGCGGGTAAGCATCGCCTCCAGTGGAATCGAGGGCGATGACTACAGCCGCAAAGCCGACATCAGCGGCAATGGCCGTTTTGTCGCCTTCGAGTCCAAGGCCACGACACTGACCGGCAAGTGGGAGGATGTGTGGCTCGTCGATGTCTTTCTCCACGACACCATCCTGGGCACGACGGCCAAGCTCAGCCGATGCCCGTGCGGCCAGGATGGAGATGCGAGCAGTTACAGGCCTTCGGTCAATGCGGACGGCACGGTCACCGCCTTTGAATCGTATGCGGCCAATCTGCTGGTCAATCTGGGGGATACGAATCAGGATGGCGACGTCTTTGCCGTGACGCAGGAGGTCGCGCCGGCCGTGGATGTGACGGTCGAGCTGTCCTATGTCCCGATTCCCGCGGGCCTGAACAAGCGTACGATCTGCACCGCCCGCCTGGTGAATCTGGGCCCCGATACTTCCCATAACCTCGCGATGACGTTCGAAGCCCCCGAAGGCGTCGCCGTAAGCGGGGCCGCCGCGGCCCAAGGGACCTGCACCATAGACGGCCGCACCGTATATTTCTCCATCGACAGTCTGGCCTGGCAGCAGCATGCGGACGTCCAGATCGACCTGGTCCCGGCCGTGGAGTCCTCGTTCCTCGTTTCCGCGGCCGTCGCCTGTGACACAATGGAAGTCTACGCGGACAACAACCAGACGCTCCTCGAGATTCTCGTGGGCGAGACAGCCGCGCCGGACTTCAACAGCGATGGCCGCACGGATATGCAGGACCTGGCCATCTTCTCGATGGACTGGGCCAACGAGGCGGCTCCCTTTGCCGATCTGTATGAGGATGGAGCCGTGACCCTGGAGGACCTGCTGGTCCTCATGGCGTCCTGGTTGGCGAACGGATCCTAAAACTCCGTCCTACCTGACCAGAGACCGCCGAGTCGGCCCGCGCTGCACATCTTCCCTGCGCCGCCGGACTCCACCCGGCAATAGACCCTTGCGTGGACGGTCGTTTCTGGTAGTGTGTTCGCCGTCGGCGGCTTTGGTATGGCCGTCGTGAGCCGAGGATGCGCAAAGGAGACAAGCGATGGCAGGACAATTCCGTTTTTCATTCGGTCCCTGGAACATCCACGAAGGCGCCGACCCGTTCGGCCCGCCCGTCCGCGATTCGATCACCTTCGCCAAGAAGCTCAAATTGTACAAGCAGCTCGGCTTCGACGGCGTGCAGTTCCACGATGATGACGCCGTGCCCGATATGAACGACCTGGGCCCGGACCAGATTGCCGCCAAGGCCAAGGAGGTCCGCTCGCTGCTCGACGGCGAGGGCCTGGTCGCCGAGTTCGTCGCCCCGCGCCTGTGGGAGGACCCACGGACCATCGACGGCGGCTACACCTCCAACGACCCC
>DSDH01000511.1 GCA_011055475.1 Phycisphaerales bacterium
AGGGCGGTTTGAGCGACGTGACGATCCTGTGGACGACCGTCGCGGGCCCGGAGGAAGGCGTGGAGGCCACGTTCACCGACCCCACCGATCCGGCCACGACCGTCAGGTTCCCCCAGTTCGGGACGTACACCCTGCGCCTGACGGCGATCGACAACGGCTTTGAGCCGGCGGTCGAGCGCTTTGCCGAGGTGAGTGTCGAGTTGCTCAGTCCGACCTGTCAGGACGTGATTGATGACGGCTTGGTCATGGTGGGCGATTTCAGCGGTCCGGAAGGCAAGCCCGACTGCAAAGTGAATCTGTACGACCTGGCCTTCTTTGTCCTCAACTGGCTCAGGTGTAACGATCCGATGATACCGGGATGCGACTGGCCGTACTGAGACGGAGGGATTGCTGACGATTGAACGGGGTCATGCAATAGACGCCCAACGGGGTTTCATTGCCGCCTCGGACGCGCCGGCCTCGAGCGGCGGCGAGCGAATCCGAGGTCAGGGGTGACAATGCTGTGGGGTCTGGATTTCGTTGACTGTTCAAAAGTCAATAGAGTGAATGATAGTCCGGATGCGGCACGTGTTTGGGCGGCATCCGGACTATTCGTCTCATTCCATGAAATGCAGCTATCTGAGGTGATTCGTGAAGAGCACCGCGGGCGGACAAATAGGTCCAGGTATCTGCATGGCTTGCGTTTTATTTGCCGCACTGTCGGCAGGGCCTGCCAAAGCCCAGCAGACCGTGTTCAAACTGGACGTGAACCGCCGAGCCGAAAACTCGCCCGCAACGACCGAGGATGGTTTTACTGCGTTCACGCTTGCCGGCAACCCGGCGACGGTCAACGGGGTGACCGTGTTCTTTGAGGGCAACCTTGACGATCGACGCCGAGACGTCCCAACCGGCATCGATCTTGAGCAGGTCCTGAGGGACTTCATCTTCGGCAATGTGTCGGACGTGCAGATTACCCTTTCCGGTCTGCAGCCTGGCATTGCGTACACTGTCATCATGTACGCATTTGACACCAGCAGCGCCGGTCCCCGCCATGCCGTCTGGACGGCCAACGGCGCGCCGCTGTTCGAAACGTTCTTCAACGGTGCCGTAAGCCCCGCCTCGGCCGACGACTGCAAGTACGAGGGCCAGGCGGTCAGTGACGCAGCGGGGACCATCGTTCTGCAAAGCGCCCGCGGAGCCAATGACGGCGGTCCGCACTGGGCGTTCGTTAATGCCCTTATCCTTGACGTCGAGAATCCCTGCTACAACGTACCACCGTCGATCCATGCGCCGGAGGTTATGGTTGTCGTGCCGAATACGGCCGTTCTTCTGGATGTCGCTGTCACCGACGACGGCAAACCCTACATCGAGGGTTGCGACCCGGATGATCCCGCCGTGGGTACCCCCTATGGACTGGCGTTCTTGTGGTCTCAGGAGAGCGGCCCGGCGCCGGTGGGGTTCGACCCAGAGTCGGCCGATGTCCAATGTCCGCAGGCCACCTTTCCCCTGCCGGGCACCTACGAGCTGTTGCTGGAAGTCACGGATGGGCCGGTCGCGGAAGGCCCGCAGAGCGGCAAGCGAACCCGGTTCCGGATGACGGTCGAGGCGGTTCGGCCGGTCATCGGAGACGTGGACGGCAACGGTGTGGTGGATTTGCAGGACCTGCGGATACTGGCCGGCCAGTGGCTTGGATCGCCGCCTTTTCCAGAGGGGTATTCCGCCGATCTGGACGGCGATGGCCGGGTGACGGCGGACGACCTGGGCCTGCTGGCGGCGAATTGGCTCTATGAGGCGTCCCCCTTGGTGATCAGCGAGTTCGTCGCCTCAAACCGACAGAGCCTGTTGGACGGCGACGGCCAGGCGTCTGACTGGATCGAGTTGCACAATCCCGGCGACCAGGCAGTGTCGCTGGATGGCTGGCACATGACCGACGATAGGGACGTCTTGCGGAAGTGGCCCTTCCCCGCGCAAGCGGTACTGCCCGCCGGGGGATACCTGGTTCTTTTCGCCTCGGACCAGCCGACCCATGACTATGTGGACTCCAAAGGCTACCTGCACACCAACTTCGCCCTGGCCAGGGAAGGCGAGTACCTGGCACTGGTCGGACCCGGCGGTCGGATCGTACACGAGTATGCTCCTTCCTACCCCCCTCAACAGACCGACATTTCCTACGGCATGTGGCACACCCTGTTTCGGTATTTCGCAACCCCGACTCCGGGCCTGCCGAATCGGGACCCCTTCCTGGGCTTCACGGAGAAGACCTCGCACAGCGTGCAGCGTGGGTTCCACGATGTGCCCTTTGCGCTGCATATCACCTGCGGCACGCCCGAGGCGATCATTCGATATACCCTGGATGGCTCGGAACCGACCGAGCAGCACGGGCGCCTGTATGACCCCGCCCTGCCGCCGACGATCGACACGACGGTGACGGTGCGTTCGGTGGCGATCAAACCGGGATTGCGCCCGGGCCCGGTCACGACCCACACCTACGTCTTTGTGGATGCGGTGGCCGCCCAGCCCGCCGCGCCGCCCGGATGGCCGACGGACTGGGGCTGGTGCACGGACGAGTCCGGAACCACGCACGTCCGTCCGGCGGACTACGAGATGGACCCGCGCGTGGTCGACAATACTCTGCCCGGATACTCCATTCGTGACGCCCTGCTGGATATTCCCAGCGTGTCCATCGCCATGGCCCCCGATGACTTCATCAGCAGGACCACCGGCATCTACGCCAATCCCCTCAGCCGGTGGGAGCGCAAGTGTTCGGTGGAATACCTTCTTCCCGACGGCACGCAGGGCTTTCAACACGACTGCAAGATTGAGGTGCACGGCAACGCCAGCCGCCGGCCGTATCGCATGCAGAAGCACTCGTTGCGTCTGACCTTCACGCGCGTGTACGGACCGGCGAAGCTCAAGTACCCCTTATTCCCCGCCTCGGCGGTGGAGGAGTTCAACCAGCTCGTGCTTCGGGCCTGTTTTACCGATTCCTGGGGGCTGGTCTCGTGGATGCCCACACGGTACCGTCCCAACGACTCGCAGTACATCCGCGACGTCTGGATGAAGCAGAGCCTTCGCGACATGGGGCAACCGTCGAGCCACGGCCGCTTCGTTCACCTGTACGTCAACGGCCTGTACTTCGGGGTGCACGACCTCACCGAACGCCTCAAGGACGACTTCTTCGCGGACCATTTGGGTGGACGCCCCGAGGATTGGCAGATTAACGCGGATTTCGCCACGCCCCCGGGCCGATGGGGCACCATGATGTCGATTGACCCCTCGACGCTGGAC
This sequence comes from Phycisphaerales bacterium, assembly GCA_011055475.1. Taxonomy (GTDB): domain Bacteria; phylum Planctomycetota; class Phycisphaerae; order Sedimentisphaerales; family Anaerohalosphaeraceae; genus DSDH01. Next base: position 3,268 of record DSDH01000511.1, read on the forward strand.
GGCTACCTCCAGATACAGGAATACCTCGACGTCGAGAACTTCGCCGACTACATCCTGTTGCACCTCTACGCGGACGCCGAAGACTGGCCGCACCACAATGGCTACGCGGCGGTCAACGCCATCAGCGGCGATGGCCGGTTCCGCTTCTTCGTATGGGATCAGGAGATCGTCCTGGACTGGCATGGCCGGGGCGCAAGCCGCATCAACAGCACCGGTGGCGTGGGCGGTCTCTTTCAGAAGATGCGCACCAACGAAGAGTTCCGCGTGCTCTTCGGCGATCGCGTCTACAAGCATTGTTTCAACAACGGCGCTTTGAGCATCACGGCCTCGCAGGAACGGTACAGGCGGATCGCCGATGCCATCGATAAGGCCATCGTCGCCGAATCGGCCCGCTGGGGCGACGTGCAGATGAGCACCCCCTACGGCAACACGATCCAGCAGCCCAGCCCGCTGGACGACGTGAATCACTACCTGTACCCGCCGGCGCCCAACGGCCCCGACTATTACTTCACGCGGGAGCAATCCTGGGTGGTGGAGCGCGACAACGTTATTGAGAACTACATCCCGGCCATTCACGACGCGGCCAATTCCTACGCCCTTATCAACGTGCTCCGCGCGGCAAACCTGTACCCGTCGTTCGATCCGCCGGTGTTCCTCGTGAACGGGGCGGGTCAGTACGGGGGCTACGCCGCGACCGGCGACGTCCTGTCGATGACGGCCGCCCATCCGGTTTGGTATACCCAGGACGGCACGGACC
>DSDH01000727.1 GCA_011055475.1 Phycisphaerales bacterium
CGCAGTTTGACGCCTACGACGAGCTCGCTGAGGCGGTCAAGAGTATCGTGCAGTAAGGGAGAGCATTCTCGGTATGACGGACGTCGCGACCGAAAAACGGCTTCAACTAGGCCAGGTCCTCCAAGGCCGTGGGATCGTCACGGACGAGCAGATCGCCCGCGCGCTGGAGGCCCAGCAGGAAGGCGGGCATCACAAGCTGCTGGGCGAGCTGCTGGTGGAGCTGGGCTACTGCACGGAGAACCAGGTGGCCTCGGCGCTGGCCGAGGCCTACGGCGTACCCTACGCCCAGGTGAGCCCCAAGATCTGCGATCCGGCCGTGGTGGAGCTGCTGCCGCGGGACTTCCTCGAAGAGCACATCGTGCTGCCTCTGTTCAAGGTCTATGACACGCTGACCGTGGCCGTGGCCGAACCCTCGAACGTCTTTCTGATTGAAGAAATCGAACGGCTCAGCCGTTGCAAGCCGCAGATTGTCTGCGCGACGGTCAAGGACATCCGCGCCACGCTGCAGACCTATATGCCCGCGGCCAACGTCTTCGTCATCGACGACATCATCGACGAGGTCGCCCTGGAGGACTTCGCCATGATCGAACGGATCGTCGAGGACATCGGCGATCTGGAGGAGGTGGCCGGCCAGTCGCCCGTGGTCAAGCTCGTGAACTACCTGCTGTTCAGTGCGGTGCACGAGAACGCCAGCGACATCCATATCGAGCCCGATGACCGCAAGCTGCGCGTGCGGTACCGCGTGGATGGCCGGCTGTACGAAAAAATGAGCCCACCGTACCAGATGCACTCGGCCATCGTCTCGCGCATCAAGATCATGGCCGAGATGGATATCGCCCAGCGGCGCCTGCCCCAGGACGGCAGCATCCACGTCCTCATGGAGGGCCGCCCGATCGACCTGCGGGTCTCCACCATGCCGGGCAGCTTCGGCGAGAAGGTGGTCATCCGCGTCATCGACGTCCGCAAGATTCTGACGAACCTGGAATCGCTCGGTTTCAGCTATGAGAACCTGCAGGCCTTTAAGAACGTGATCCGTTCCAGCCACGGCATCGTGTTGGTCACAGGCCCCACGGGCTCCGGTAAGAACACGACGCTCTACGGCGCCTTGTCGGAATTGAGCCACGAAGAGGTAAACATCTGCACCGTCGAGGATCCGATCGAGTGCAACATGGCCACGATCAACCAGTTCCAGGTCAACGAGGCGGCCGGATTCACCTTCAGCACGGCCCTGCGGTCCCTGCTGCGGCAGGACCCGGATATCATCATGGTCGGTGAGATCCGCGACACGCCGACGGCCAACATCGCGGTTCAGGCGGCCTTGACCGGGCACCTGGTGCTCTCGACGCTGCACACCAACGATGCCCCCGGCGCCGTCACCCGGCTGATCGACCTGGGCGTCGCGCCGTACCTGGTCAGCGCCTCGCTGATCGCGGTGCTCGCCCAGCGGCTCGTGCGGAAGATCTGCCCGAACTGCAAGGAGCAGTACGAACCGGCGGGCAGCCTCCGCCGCGCCGTGGAGCGATGGGTCGGGCCGATCTCGCACTTCTACCGGGGCGTCGGCTGTCGTAAGTGCCGCAACACGGGGTACATCGGGCGGATCGCCATCCACGAGCTGTTCGTGCCCAACGAGGACATCCTGGACATGGTCACGCGCGGCGTCACCCTCAAGGCCCTGCGGGCCGCGGCGATCACCAACGGGATGGTGCCCCTGTACATGGACGGTATCGAAAAGGTCAGGGCCGGGATCACGACGATCGATGAGGTCTTGCGAGTCAGTAACGTCGCTGATCAGGTGAGTGAATGACGGTAACCGCCGACATCGCGTTTCGTCCGTTGGCCGCGGGCCAGGTCTCCCTGGTCCGGGTCAAACAGTCCGACCTGATCCTGTTCGCCACGCAGTTGTCCGTCATGTTGGACAGCGGCGTGGTGCTCAGCGATGCCCTGGAGGCCATCGCCGACCAGGACCGCCCGGGCGTTTTCCGCGCCGTGATCCGCGATGTCGCCGCGCGAATCCGCACCGGCGACAGCTTCTCCGACGCCCTGGCCCGGTACCCCCGAATCTTCAGTCCCATGTTCATCAGCATGGTTCAGGCCTCGGAGGCGTCGGGCAACCTGCCCCACATGCTGGACGTGCTCAGCAAATACCTCAACGCCGACGCCGAAACCCGCAAAGAGATCAAGGGGGCGATGATCTACCCCGTGGTCATCCTGCTGATGGCCGTGGCGGCGACCGGATCGCTGATGTTCTTCGTGCTGCCGCGGTTCAGCCGCATCTATGAGGCCCGCGGGGCGGCCCTGCCCAAGATTACCCAGATCCTGGTCCGCTGCAGCAGCCTGCTGGGCGACAGCCAGGTCCTCACGGTACTGGCCACGGTGTTCATTCTGGGCTGGATGGGACTGCGGGCCTGGAAGGGGACGGTCGCCGGGCAGAGGACCCTGGACTGGATGAAGGTGCGCCTGCCGGTCCTGGGGACGATGTTCGTGGACGCCGTGATGACCCGGAGTATGCGGATCATGGCCACGATGGTCGGCACGGGCGTGAGCCTGCTCGATGCGCTGCAGGTGATGCGAACCAGTTGCGAGAATTACTACTTCCGCTCGCTCTGGGCGGCCGCTGATGCGAAAATCCGCGATGGCTACCAGCTTTCGGATGCAATCACCCTCTCGCCGCACAGCAGTCTCGTCGCCCCCGGCGTGATCCAGATGCTCCGGGCCGGCGAAAAGAGCGGCCAGATCGGCCGCGTCTGTGACAAGGCGTCGCTGTTCTATGAAAAGAAGCTGCAGAACTCCATCCGCACCGTCACGGCCCTGATCGAGCCGTTGATGATCCTGATTATGGGCGGCATCGTGGGCACCATCGCCATCGCCTTGCTGCTGCCGGTCTTCCGCATCTCCAGCGTCATGTCCCACTGAGCCCGGCTCAGGCCGTGGCGGGCCGTCCGGCCGTCGCCCAAGGCCGCCGGGCATCCGGCGGGGCGGTTGCCGCAAAAAGAAAAAAAGCCATTGCAAACGGGCGCAATCCCGATATAATCGCGCGGTTGTTTGCGAGCATGGGACGTGTTACGTAACTGCGGCCGGGGCAAGAGGCTGCATGCATTGGGAAAGGGCAGACCGAGGCTATGTTGACGAAGGAAAAAAAGGGCAAAATTATCGCCGATTTTCAGCGGCAGCAGGAGGATACCGGCTCGCCGGAGGTCCAGATCGCCCTGCTGACCACGCGGATCAGCGAATTGACGGAACATCTGAAGAACCACCCGAGGGATCATTCCTCCCGCCGGGGCCTGCTCAAGATGGTCGGTGCGCGGTCCGCCTTGCTCAAGTACGTGCAGAGCAAGGACGTGAACCGGTACCGAGAGATTATTTCCAGGCTCGGCCTGAGAAAGTAGGGCGCGCCCATGACCCCTCGCCGTGATCGTGACGACAGGACCGCCCCGGTAGAGGGCGCGAGGGAGTGCCTGTACGTGCATGGAAGAGAAATTGACAGCGAAAGGCAGCAATGTTTGAAGTCCATCGAGTAGAACGGCAGATCGGCGGCGAGACGCTGGTGATCGAAACCGGCCGGATCGCCCGCCAGGCGCATGGCGCCGTGACGGTTCAATACGGCGAGACGATTGTGGTGGTCACGGCCGTCGAGGCCCCGCCCCGCAATGAGGACATCGATTTTTTCCCTCTGAGTGTGGATTACCGGGAAAAGTACAGCGCCGCCGGCAAGTTTCCCGGCGGTTTCATGAAACGGGAAGGACGGCCCAGCACCAAAGAGATATTGACGGCACGGATGGTCGACCGGCCGATCCGCCCGCTGTTCCCCGATGGATACATCAATGAGGTGCAGATTCTCATTTCCGTCGTCAGTTTCGACCAGAAGAATGATCCGGACATCCTGGCGATGGTGGGAGCCAGCGCGGCCCTGAGCCTGAGCCAGATGCCCTTTCAGGGACCCATCGGCGCCTGTCGCGTCAGCCGCGTGGACGGCCAACTCGTGGTCAATCCGACGCACGCCCAGCGCGAACA
>DSDH01000218.1 GCA_011055475.1 Phycisphaerales bacterium
ATGACATAGTCGGCGTCGGTGGCCACGGCCTTCTTATAGCCCGAGAAATCGGTGAAGACGTGGTCCATCGGCACATTGTGCTTGCGTGCGTTGCCCTCGGCGCGATCCTTCTGGACCTCGGCGATGGCGACAACCTTGGCCTGAAGGCCCGCCCGCTTCGCCGCGGAGATGAAGTTGTCCAGCGCGCCGCTGCCGCGCCCGCCCGCGCCGATCAGGGCCACCTTGAGCACGTCATCGCCGGCCGCGTACACGCCCGTCGCGTTGATGGCCGCGACCACGGGCACCGCCGCGGCCGACGCCTTCAGAAAACCTCTTCGTGATACACCACTCTGACTCATCCGTATGCTCCTTACCTAACAAAGTGATTTCACTTCTCGGTCACCGGTTGTACCGCTTACACCAGCGGTGTCTGACCCGGGACGGCCACGGGCCTGGCCGGCAACGGCCCGAACTCAAAGGTCTTGGGAACCAGATCCAGCTTGGAGGCCTTGAGCACCCAGTCCCACCGCAGCGCGCGGCCGGTATAGGCGCTCATGCGTCCCATGATGGCGCACAGCGTGCTCTCGGCGACGCGCTTGCCTTCGTTGAGCGGCGTGCCCTTCCGCAGCCCCTCGATCAGGTCCTTGTGCTCCTGAACGTAGGGGTTGGGATTCGGACCGTTATACTGGTACGCGTTCGGACCCTCGATGCGTCCCACGCTGGAATCGGTATAGACGCGGCCTTCGGTGCCGACGATGGATTCGCTGACCCGGTCGGTGCATCCGTTGATCTGACGACACATGCTCAGCACGCGAACGCCGCCGGGGTATTCGAACTCGACGCCGAAGTGGTCCCAGATGTTCCCCTGGGTCCGCACCGCCCGGCCACCCATGCCCATGCAGGAAACGGGCAGCGCACCGAGGGCCCAGTTGACGACGTCCAGGTTGTGTACGTGCTGCTCGACGATGTGGTCGCCGCTGGTCCATACGAACCACGGCCACGAGCGGCACTGCCACTCCATGTCGCTCATGGAGGCCTTTTCCCACCACTTCCAGTAGCCGATCATGTCGCCGCCGTTCCAGTAGGCATAGGCGGCGCGAATCTCCCCGATCGCGCCGTCGTGGATGCGCTTCATGAGATCGACGTAGTGCCACTGGTGCCGCCGTTGCGTGCCGGCGACAATGCTCAGGCCTTTTTGATCAGCCAGAGCAGCACTTTCGATCACGGAGCGAATCGCGGCCGGGTCCGTGCCGGCGGGCTTCTCCATAAACACGTGCTTGCCGGCCTCGATCGCAGCGCGGAGATGAATCGGCCGAAAACCCGGCGGGGCGGCATGCAGGATCAGATCGACACCGGGTGTGGCGATGACCTTTTTGTACGCGTCGAAACCGGTGAACTGCGTCTCCGGCGTCACCCGGACACGATCGGTGAAATCCTTCTTCAACTGGCCCCACGCCCCCTTGAGCCGGTCCTCAAAGAGATCGCCCATGGCGATCAGTTCGACGGCTGGGTCCGCGTTGAGGCAGTCGGCGGCGGCCCCGATGCCCCGGCCCCCGCAACCGATCAGCCCGACCCGCAGACGCTCCGCTCCGGCAGCATAAAGCCCCGCGGGGGCCACCGTGGTGGCCAGCGTCACCGCCGAGGCCCTGACAAAATCACGACGCGAGATACCACTTGTACCCATGCCCTTTCCCTCCGAGATCGCCGGGGCCGGCGACGATCACGCCGCACACAAGGCCCCTGTCTGTTCAGACGATTGACGAACGCGAATTCCCGCAACGGACCGCAGAAATCGCGTCTTTATGCGACACCGATCAGTCGAGCCGCTCCACGTAGATATTGCGAAATTCGATCGGCGAGCCTTCCGACTGCAGGCAGATCCAGCCCTGGGTGTCGGTCACGCGGATGGCCTCGTTCTGCAGCGTGCCGTTGACCCACACCTTGATCGTCCGCCCGATGCACTCGATATCGTAGGTGTTCCACTGACCGGCGGGCTTTTCGATCGGCTTGCCGGCGTCCTTGCGCGGAACGACGACGTACATCTTCTCATCATCCTGGTAGCGTACGCCGTCGACAGTCATGCCGGGGTGCCCGATCAATACGAAGTCACCGGCGTTGCCCGCCTTGAGCTGGGCCTCGATGCAGCGGGGCCAGACCTTGTCGGGGCCGCTGGCCCGCAACAGGACACCGCTGTTGGTCGGATTGTTGACCCATCGCCATTCCAGATGCAGCCGGAAATCGCTGAACGTATCCACCGTCCGGATGTACCCGTTCGGCACGCCGGCACAGTGAATCACGCCGTCCCGCACCGACCAGATCGACCAGGGATCGACGCCCGGCTCATCCACGTGGGCGGTCCACCCCGAAAACGTCTTGCCGTTGAACAGCTCCTGACGGGCACAGCCGACGAGCGTCAGGACCAGCAGACCCGCCACGACCAGGCCCGCGATGCACGTGTTCCTTGCCATATTCGGACTCCTTTTTTCGCCATCCATGTGATCGTTCATCCTGCCAGTATGCGCGGTCAGGCCTGAAAGCTGTCGGCCCAGCGGTACGCCTCAATGAAGGCGATCTCGCCGTCCTTGCCGCCCTTGCTCTTGCCGTGCTCGCAGCACAAGACACCATCGTAGCCTTTGCGGTGGATATGGGCAAAGACATTCTTGTAGTTGATCTCGCCCGTGCCCGGCTCCCGACGGCCGGGGTTGTCGCCGATGTGAAACGCGGCGATCTCACTCCAGGCCCGGTCGATGTTGGGAATCAGGTTGCCCTCGCTGATCTGCTGGTGATACAGATCATTCACGATCTTACAACAGGGATGGTTCACCGCCCGACAGACCTGGAACGTTTGCGGAATGCCGTACAGGAACTGCCCCGGGTGATCGTGGCGGTTGAGCGGCTCCAGGACGATCACGACGCCGGATTTCTCCACGATCTCGCACGCCCGCCCCATGACGTCGACCAGGTTGGCCGTCTGGTACTCCACCTCCAGACGCTGATCGACCTTGCCCGGAACGACCAGCATCCACGCGCAGCCCGTGCGTTTGCAGGTCTCCAGGCCCTCCTTGACGCGGCCCAGGAAGGCGTCGATGCTCTCCTTCTTGCCGACCATCAGGTCTGAGTCGCCGAAGTTGGGATACAGCACGAACGGCCCCAGCTTCATGTCGCGCTGGGCCATCTCGGCGGCGATCTTCTCCTGCTGATCGGCGGGCTTGCCCATCAGGCCGTTGTCAAACATCGCGCGAAATCCCTGATCCGCGGCGAACCTGATGTTCTCGATGGGATCGCCGCCCACGTGTGCCCGAAAGCAACCCAAGTCCGGTGCGTAACGGAGTTTGAACTTGGCGGCGTTCGACCCCGATTGGGCCGCCACGGGAGAGAGCCCGACGCTCAGCGTGCTGCCGGCGGCGATGCTGGATGCGAGAAATGCTCTACGATTCATACGGACCTCCGAATAGAATCAGATTTCACCTGCCCAACCTGTACAAAACGCCACAATTGTAGCCGAGCGGCACCGCGCCGGTCAAGACAGGAAAGATCGCTTCGATCTCGGTAATCGGCCGTCATCGGCGGATCGACTCGAATTGATCGCTCACGACTCTTTGATGCACAAACCGCCCTTCCACGGCCACGACCCAGTCCGACCGGTTCGGCGCCCTGAAGGTCTGCTCCGGACCGGGGAAGAGATCCGCGAGGTCGATCTCCCGGTAGGCCTTGCGGGTATCCACGGCCATGCCGCGAATCGGGGCGTGAAGCTCGACGAGGTTCATCCGAATGGCGTCGGTATCCTCCTTGTAAAAGACCATCAGCCGGCCGGGGACCTTGAGACACACGCCGTCGGTCAGGCGATTATCGCGAATCATCTCCTTCTTGAACCGCCCCTTCCAAAACTCCGACCAAGTGCGGATCTGCTCCTTGTTCGGATACGGTTGCGACATGCCGTCCGGCCGCGGGTCCAGCAGATTGCCCCAGATATTGGCCGCCCCGCCGGCCATCGTCGAATGCCACAAT
>DSDH01000579.1 GCA_011055475.1 Phycisphaerales bacterium
CGGCCAGGTTCGCCGCGATCGCCCCGCCCAGCGACCGGCCGTGGATGATGATCCGTTCGGGCTGCACGTGCTTGTCCCCCACCAGCCAGTCCCAGGCCGCCCGCGCATCGCGATACGTGCCCTCTTCGCTCGGCTGGCCCTGGCTTTGGCCATAGCCGCGATAGTCGAAGACGAGGATGTTGAAGCCCGACTCGTTCCACAGGTGGATCGTGTCCAGGCGGTGGGAGATGTTGCCGCTGTTGCCGTGGCAGAACAAGATCGTATAGCGGGCGCCGGCGGCGGGCACGTACCACGCGGCCAGCTTCAGCCCGTCTTCGGTAGGGAGCACGACCTTCTCAAACGCCAGGTCCAGGTCGCCGGGGTCGTACTCCACCTCGCGGACAGGCCGGTACAAGAACGATGGCTGCATGAAATACAGCGTCAGGCCGAGGATGGCATACACCCCCACGATCAACAGGGCGAGCGATACGAGGATCGACATGATTCTCCGTTTCTTCATCCGTCGGTCGAACCGTGGCGGTCCCGTCGCAGGAGCGCCGACCGCCCGGATGCGGCCGAGCGGCCGGCGCATTTTAGATTGCCGAGCGGACGCGGGCAAGATAGAATCCGGGTTTCATATACGGCGCATCGCGTACCCCAAAAGACAAATCCACGGGTATCGAGCATGATACAACGGCGTAAAACGAAGACGGCGCAGGTCGGGCCGCTGCGGATCGGCGGGCGGCATCCGATCGTGGTGCAGTCGATGACGAAGGTGGCGACGACGGATGTCGGCCGTTGCGTGCGGCAGGTCCGCCGTCTGGTCGAGGCCGGGTGCGATCTGGTCCGCATCGCCGTGCCGACGGCGGCGGCGACGCGGGCGTTCAAAGAGATCGTGGACCGCGCGCGGGTGCCGCTGGTGGCCGATGTGCACTTTTCCGCCGACCGGGCGATCGAGGCGATCGAGGCCGGGGCCGCCAAGATCCGGCTCAACCCGGGCAACCTCCGCGGCCGCGGCGACGTCGAGCGGGTGATCGATTGCGCCAAGGCCCACGGCATCGCGGTCCGCATCGGCGTCAACGAGGCCAGCATCCGCGACTTGAAGGCCAAAGACGTGCCGCCCGCCCGCCGCGTGGCGCTTATGATCCGGGAGATGCGCAGCTACATCCGGCGATTCGAGCGGCGGGGGTTCACGAACCTCGTCCTTAGCGCCAAGTCCGCCGATGTAACCCGCACGATCGAGGTCAACCGCGCGCTGGCCGAGGCGTTCGAGTACCCTATTCACGTGGGTCTGACCCACGCGGGCCTGCTCGTCGATGCCACCGTGCCCTCCGCCGTCACGCTGGGGGCGCTGCTGGCTGAAGGCATTGGGGATACGATCCGCGTCAGCGTCGCCGGCGACCCGGTGCAGGAGGTCCGGCTGGCGAGGGAGATCCTGCTGGCGCTGGGCCTGCGGACCTCGAACGAGCCGGAATTGATCGTTTGCCCCACCTGTGGTCGTTGCGAGATCGACGTGGTGGCCCTGGCCCGGCGGGTGCGGCGACTGCTCGCCGATGTGCACAAGCCCGTCCGGGTGGCCGTCATGGGTTGCGTGGTCAACGGCCCCGGTGAGGCCGCCGATGCGGACTTGGCCATCTGTGCAGCCAAGGGCAAGGGCTTTCTTTACCGACACGGGCAGAGAATCGCCGTGGTTCCCGAAGACCGACTGCTCGATGCGCTGGCGACGGAGCTCGCTGCGATCTGAACGGACCCGGCGTGATGCCCGCCGTTCACCGCTCTTTCGGCGGCGGGTCTCAGCCGGCAGGGTTTCGACGGCCTCAACGAGAGCGGACCCATGGAGGTTTTTGTGGTGGATCACGTCGACCCTGCCCAAGAGAGGCCGGGGCATCGGAATGGTTTTCTCGCCGCCCGCATCCGGACCACATGGGGGATAATCCGGGCGTCATGGGGCTTGCATTGAATGGACCGCCCGCGTATAATACTAGATGATGACAGGCGGTGACCAAAAGGTCGGTGTCTTGCCCCCCCTCGGGAGGAAGCCTTTGAACAAAGTGCTGTGCATTCAGGGAGAGCGGTGATGAAACCCTATCAACAGGTTCTTTTGACATTGGGTCTGGGTGTTCTATTCTCGCCGGCGGTCTTGGCGGCGGCGTCTGATCACGTTTCTCAGGTGCTCCTTACGCAGGGCGTCAGGTATGAAGCGGAGTCGGATGCGGGCCCGTGGTATGTCTTCACCCTGGAGGTCGACACCGACGCCACGGTTATCGAAATCCAATTCACCACGCCCGCCGGCCACACCTACATCATTCCCGCCGTCCCTCACCAGTACGATCCATGGACTGGCGTCCAGACAAGCTGGGAGTACTTCGAGGATGATGATGTGTGGGAGTGGGAGTACGAAATCGCCTCGGAGTATATCGACCCCTTCGAGTACTATGGTGACGGCGACTACCTGATCACCGTCTTCTACGCGTGGTCCGAGCCCGACCAGATCACCGTTCCCTTCCGCATCGCGGGCACCGACGACCCCCTGCCCCAGCCTACGCAGGTGCCCCTGGCCATCGAGCCGGTTCACAACACCGATGTCGCCTCCCCGGTCGCTTTTGCCTGGCAGCCGTGCACGGACCCCGCCGTCAACGCCATCTGGGTCGGCGCTGAAAGGACCGATATGAGCGATGAGGTCGGCGTCGATTGGCTCATCGGACCCGACCAGACGCAGTGGGGTCCGGCCGCGTGTTCCGCCGGACGCTGGCAGGCCGAATTGACCTTCTATCACGCCCAGGGCCCCATTGATGCCCAGGGCGTTGAATGCTGGGTCGGCAAGTACACCGAGACGGAGTGGTCCTTCTCCGTTGGCGGCCCCTTCCCCATCTACGAGGTCTGGGCCGGACACACCGACTACGTGCAGGAGCCCGAGAACTGGAACATCCATTACAACATTCATGAATCCGACTACGTCCGGCTGGGCGGTTCCGACGGCTACACGGCCACGTTCAAGGGCAGCTATCCGTACTATATCCTCGTCGTTCGCGAACCTCTCCTCGTCGACTGCATCAAGGGCTCCGATGGCAACTGCTACATGGGCCCGTGGGTCACCGGCAACCTTGAAGACGGTTGGGCCCTCTGGTCGCACGATGAACAATACGCCACCCTCGGTGCGCCCACCGGCAGTGAGTTCATCGGCTTCGTCCGCGTGGAGAATCCCGGCCATTGGGACGCCGTGACCATCGTGACCGACAAGGCCATAGACTGCCCCGACGGGGACGTCACCGGTGATTGCTTCGTGGACTTGCAGGACTTGGCCGTCCTGGCCGCCGATTGGCTCACCGGGACACGGATCATCTACTGAGCGGCTCGCTTGGCCGCGGGCCCTCGACCTACATCCCGGCGTGACTGCGCGGCGCGGGGGGTGTCCAGATCATCCGCCTCTGTCTTGCGTCGGCCCGGCGTGCGGCGTATTCTACCCTGTCGAGAAGGGTGGCGGCCGAAAGACTGAGCCGCCCGAACGATCAGGGGAGCATCGCCTATGCGGATCATCGCCGGTATGCGGCGCGGGATGAACCTGCTGCCCCCCAAAGGGCACCAGACGCGGCCCATCACCGACCGCGCCAAGGAGGCCCTGTTCAGCGTGCTGCACAAGTATGATCTGGTCGACAATGGCGTGATCGCCGATCTGTTTTGCGGTACCGGTTCGATGGGGCTCGAGTGCCTCTCGCGTGGCGCCCGTTGGGTCACCTTCGTCGACCGGGATCCCAACGTGATGGACCGCCTTGGCCGCAACATCGCCAAGGCCCGTTTCGTCGAGGCCTCCAAAGTGGTTCGCGCCGATGCGTTCAAGGTGGGCGCTCCCTGGCCCGATCCGGCAGTAGCCCAGGAGCGTTATGACGTGGTGTTCGTTGATCCTCCGTACCGGATGACCTATGATACGGCCGCCGATTCTCCGCTCGGTCGGCTCTTGCGGGCCTTGGCGGACTCAGTCGTGCCCGAAGGGCTGGTGGTGGTCCGAA
>DSDH01000278.1 GCA_011055475.1 Phycisphaerales bacterium
CTCATCTGAAAACCCTCTCACACAAAATGAAAACGCAGTTTCTCATCATCTAAGACGACCGGACAGGCCGATTTCTGGCGACCCGGCCGGGATATTCCTCGCAACGCGAGCCCTGCGGACCGGGCTAGAGGGTCCAGCCCTTGCGATATTCATAGTGCAGCAAATCGTTGGCCTCCGGCACGTTGGTGATCCGCATGGCGTCGGGGTCCCACTGCAGTTTCTGGCCGGTCCGAATGGCGATGTTGCCCAGCAGAACAACCTCGGTCAGCGGGCCCGCAAACGAGAAGTCGCTGCCCGCACGGGGCCCGCCCTTGGCGGCCCGCACCCACTCCTGGTAGTGCCCCGGCGAGCGTTCGAGCCGTCGCGGTGGCCGGCCATAGTCGCGCATCCGCGATTCGGGGATTAACCGATAACCCAGGATCGCGCCCTTGTCGCCGATGTACAGCATGCCGTCCCCGCCGCCCAGACGCCGCTCCGGCTCCAACTGCTCGGGCCGCCGGGGCAGCATGCCCCCGTCGTACCAGCTCAGCGTCAGGGCGGGGCGGTCACCGTCGGCGGCGAACTCGTAGTGCACCACGGACGCGACCGGCGCACTTTCGCGGCGGACCTCCGGCGGGTCCTGCAGGAACGTGCCGCTGGCCTCGACGGTTGTGGGGTGCTTGAGCCTGAGGGCCTTGAAGATGGCCGAGAAGTTGTGGCACCCGATGTCGCCCAGCACGCCGGTGCCGAAATCCCACCAGCCTCGCCAGGCAAAGGGCAGATACGCCGGATGATAGGGCCGCTGGGGGGCCGGGCCGAGCCACAGGTCCCAGTCGAGCGTGTCGGGCACCGGCGGCTGGTCGGCGGGTCGGGCCTGCCCGCGGGGACAAATCCGCGGATAGCGGTTCGACCAGCCATGCACCTCGCGCACCGCCCCGATCGCCCCGTCCCAGATCAGCTCGGCGAGGATCCGCGGTCCCTCATCGGCCTGGCCTTGGTTGCCCATCTGCGTCGCGACGCCGGCCTCGGCCGCGGCCTTGGCGATCTGCCGGGCCTCGTGGACGGTATGCGTCAGGGGCTTTTGGCAGTACACGTGCTTGCCCGCCTTGAGCGCCATCATCGTGATCGGTGCGTGCAGGTGGTCGGGCGTGGCGATCATGACCGCGTCGATGTCCTTCTGCTCATCGAGCATCTTGCGGACGTCCTTCCACCGCCGCGCCTTGGGGAACGCCTCGAACGCCTTGCCGGCGTACTGCGCATCGACGTCACACAGGGCGACGATGTTCTCGCCCAGCCCTGCGACGGTGCGGATGTCGTTGAAGCCCATGCCGCCCACGCCGACGCCCGCGACGTTGAGCGTATCGCTGGGGGCCTGATCGGCCCCGCCCAGCACGTGTCGTGGAACGATGGTGAACGCCGCGGTGGAGGCTCCGGCCCCGGCCAGGAAGGTGCGGCGGTTGATACAGCTCGGACGTGACCCCGCTGCCTGCTGCGTATGCATGGTTCTGCCTCATGATCCTGGGTCTGAACCGCCGCAGGGCGTTTCAACCCATAGCCGCCCCCCCAGTTTCGCGTCGTCGGGCGACCCACACGACCCCACCAGTGTACCGCCGCCGTCCCGGCCCCGCAAGGCTTTAGGTCGATCGCCGGGCGCGGCGTCACGGGACTCGACCGGGGCAAACGCATGGCCCCGTGGCGTTTTTGACTTGACCGGATGATCGGCGGCGGGTATCAGGCAGAGGGCCCCTGCCGGCCGTCGGTGGCGGACGGGAGGCCGCCGAGGCCCGCAGGACCCAACTCGAAAGGCGATGCCATGACCAGAGACGAAATCCTTCAGTTCATCAACGAAAACCCCATCTTCGCCCTGGGCACGATCGACGGCGACCGCCCACGGGTGCGTTACATGATGGTCTCGTTCGCCGACGACCGGGGCGTCGTCTTCTGCACGGGCAAGACCAAGGAGGTGTACCTGCAACTGTGCAACGTCCCGGCCGTGGAGATGTGCTTCGCCGATGCGGACCGCCAGCGGCAGGTGCGGATCGAGGCCACGGCCGAGGAGACCGACGACCTCGACCTCAAGAAGGCGATCGTGGAGAAGTTCGACTTCCTGCGGCCCTGGGTCGACGAGGTGGGCTACGAGGGCATGGCCGCGTTCCGCCTGGCCGACGCCCGGGCCTGCGCCTGGACGATGGAGACCAACCACGAGGCCAAGGAACACATCGACCTGTAACGCCCGTGGCGAGCCTCAAGGGCATTGACCGCACGTACGAGCCGTCCATCGGTCTCACTCGGCGGGCGCAAGGGCTGCCATCCGTTGGGCGAGGGCACGAGTCGGCGGATGAGTCTTTGAGAATTGCCGACCCTCTCCGGGATTTCTTCACCTTTTGTCCGCTCGTACGACGTATGAATGAACAGAGATCCCTCAGTTCTGGAAGAAGGGGATCCCGTCTGGTGCACAGCACAGGAGCGCAAGGGTGAAGCGCGGGGTGATCATCGGGGTCGTGTCGCTTTGTCTGGTGGGCAGCACGTATGCCAACCCGGTGACTTTTCACCCGGTGGACGTAGTGCCCTATGCCCTGATAGTGGGCTCGGCCGTGGTTGTGGAGGCGGGCATCGCAACCCTGCTTTTGCTGTTCTGGGGGACAGAGACGAAACCTCTCTATGCAGCCTTAATCGCTGGAAACCTGGCGATCTATCTTGTGGTCTTTCTGCCCTTGCTTGATAATACGTCAAATGTGTGGTTCGCTGAGGGGGTTATCGTGGGTCTGGATGGTCTGCTGATCAAAATACTCACACTCTTCGATGTGTTCCAGGACGATACCTTTCGCCCCCTCCGCTGGAGGTATGCCTTCCTCATTGCCACCGTCAGCAACGTTGTGTCGTATTGTATCGGTCTGGCGGCGACCGGTTGAGGCTGCCAGGCCCCCTCAAATGGAGTCTGGCATTACTGAGAGGTTCTCTGTGCCAAGGGGCAGCGAGTGAAGCCCGGCTTGCCCGGGCGGCGTCGATGGCCTTCCCGGCGAGGCCGGTGCTGCGTCAGGCCAGGGCCTTTTGACTTGTGCAAGCAACGGGCTTGCCGTAGCCTGTGGTCAAGCGGAGCCATCCACTTCGCCCTATGGGCTCAGTGGCTGCCACCCGGGGCTCGGGAAAAGGAGGTTGGAGGTGCTGCGTGTGCCTCCGTCGTGACAAGAACCGTATTGAGCAGGGATGACGAGGACTGTGTTGTGTGGGCCAAGGCCGGCGGATATGTGATTGCGTTCGTGGTCGTCATCGGGGCGTGGGTGCCGTTTTTGCCGGTGAACCTGGTCCTGGCGGTGGCGATGAGGAAGGCCAAGCGGTTCTTTCCGTTCGCCTTGGCGCTGCTGGTGACGGTCAAGACGGGCCTGGCGGTCCTCGCCGCCTCGTGGCTCATCCACGCGATCGGCACCCCGCCGACGTGGCTGATGTTCCTGATCCCTGGCGGCCTGCTCGTGCACCAGGACATGCGGCGCCTCCGCAAGATCCAGATGGGCGTCAGCGACGTGAGGCTCTTCTTCGAGCAGCGGGGCGAGCCCGATTTGTACGATGAATCGCACGACCTGCGGACGGCGATGGGCCGGCTCGTGGGCGACGTGGCCGGCTGGGTGATCGGGACCGCCCTGGTCCTGCCGTCGGCACCGCTGCTGTAACTCCGCAGCCGGACCCCTCGGCGTCCCCACGCCGTCAGCCTCGCAGGGGCGGCACCGCCATCGCAGAGGCACTCAGGCAGGAGGGGGTGAGCCGCGCTCTGGTAAGTTTTGATTCGGGGCGGGTATTCGTGTATCATGAAGGTCAAGCGTTGAAGTCGCCCAAGTCGCCGATTTGAAAGGAGCGGTTATGGACTCCATCTCTCGTCGCAGCTTTGTCAAGGCATCGGTCCCCGTGGGCCTGTCGGCGTTCGTGCCGTTCTCCCGCGTGCGGGGGGCCAACGACGACATCCGCGTCGCGGTCGTCGGCCTGAACAACCAGGGGGCCAATCA
>DSDH01000381.1 GCA_011055475.1 Phycisphaerales bacterium
CCCGCGAAAGTCGACGACGCGCCTTGGCGGGCGGGAATCCACGCTGTGCGGGCAGAGACATACCATACGCTGAGCGTGGACCCCGGATCAAGTCCGGGGTGACACTTTTTCAACAGGCTGCTATTCCCCGTTTCATCCGTGCCTTCGATGATTTCGCGAAGCCGCTGCGACAGGCGCCGCGTGATCGGTCCCGGCCGGCCCTGGCCGACCGTATGGGCCTCGATGCCCACGACCGGCAGCACGAGCATGATGACGTTCGTGAGGAACACCTCCTCGGCCGCCAGCAGATCGTCGATGGTCAAATCCTCCTCGGCGGCGGCGATGTCCAGCTCCCCGGCCAGGGTCAGCACGTGCCGCCGCGCCACGCCGGGCATGATGGGCGTCTGGAGCCGCGGCGTGCGCAGCGTGCCGCCCTTGACGAGAAAGACATTGCTGATGCACCCCTCGGCCAGCAGCCCGCCGTGGGTGAACCACAAGGCCTCGGCCGCCCCCCTGGCGTGGGCCTGTTGGAGGGCCAACAGCCGGGCGAAGAAGTTCGTCGTCTTGTGGCCGGCTGTCGGGTCCTCGGCGTTCTGCCGAAAGTCGCTCAAAGCGACCCGCACGCCCTTGTCGTAATGCTCGGCGGGGCAACCCTCCAGCGGTGCGGCCGTCACCACCAGCGTCGGCTCCGAGCGGTCTTGAGGCTGGACGCCGCCCGATAGCGTCAAACGGATGCGTGCATCACTCAGGCCGTTGGCCTCAAGCGTTCGATAGATCGCCTCGGTCAGATCCTCGCGGCCAAGGTTGCAGGCAACCCTCAGCGCCGCGGCGCTGGCCAGGAGCCGATCCAGGTGGGCCTCCAGGGCGAACACCCGCCCGCGGACGCACCGCATCGTCTCGAACAGTCCCACGCCGTACAGAAAGCCGATGTCCGCCGCCGGGATCGCGGCCTCATCCAGCTCCACCAGGTTGCCGTTGACGTACACCTTGGGCATTGTCGTCCCTGTCTTGACGCTTCACGCATTCGTGCAAGGCCCCACTATAGACCGCCGCGGGGCGGTTTTCCAGCATGGTTTGAACCCCTACCCGTGGTCAAGGACCGCATGGAAGGCACGGGCATGCGCTGGTGTGTCGCGGGGGCCCAGGCGATGCTGGATCTACGGGCGATTTACTGCAATGGCGATTGGAAGGCGTTTCAGCAATATCGCATCACGACCGAGACGCGCCGGCTGTATCCTTACCGTTGGCAGGTGCGTCGTCTATACCGGAAAACAGCATAGCGGGCGGCAAGTTACGCCCAAAAGATTTGGGGACCCTCACGCCGCGTTTCGACTTCCTCATATCGCCCTGTTACCGAAACTACTGTCCTCAGTCTGCCTCTTGGTCCATTCTGTGTCAAGCGCCATTTTCACAAGCGCTTGGCGTCCGCCAAGGTACGGTCGGCAGTCTCCAATCCTGTGGCACTGGCAAATCCTTCTAATGCAGCAACTCTGAACTGTGGACGACGGGAACGCCCATGTGTGGCCATCGACAGTCTCCAAACGCTCACCTTGCCTAGTTTTTCTTCCAATTGCACCGGTTTGCCCATCCCTTTTGACGCCATGCTTGACACGTGCGGGGCTGGCGGCTACCGTGCGGGCCGCGAAAATGGACACCCGCACGGGGCAAGAGGCACACGAGGAGACCGGCATGGACTGCAAGGCGTTTGTGGATGAACAGGTGGCGGCGATCAGCAGCGCCGTCGGCGACGGTACGGCGATCAATGCCCTCAGCGGAGGGGTTGACAGCTCCCTGGTGACGGTTCTGGGTCACCGGGCCCTGGGCGAACGCCTGCGGACGGTGTTCGTCGATAACGGCCTCATGCGTGAGGGCGAACCCGAGCAGGTGATCGACAGTTTCGCCGCGTTGGACATCCCCGTCGAACGTATCGATGCCCGCGAGGCGTTCCTGTCGGCGCTGGCCGGCCTGACCGATCCCGAGGAGAAGCGTCAGGCCATCACCGACACCTTCTACGCGAAGGTCTTCGGGCAACTCGTCCGCGAATCCGGCGCCCGGTTCCTGCTGCACGGCACGATCCTGACCGACGTAGAGGAGACCGTCGACGGCATCAAGCGACAGCACAACATCCTGTCCCAGCTCGGCATCGATCCGGAGAAGGAATACGGTTACGCGGTCCTGGAGCCACTCAGAACCCTCCGCAAGGATGGGGTTCGTCAGGTGTGTGCACACCTGGGCCTGCCCGCCGAAATGACGCATCGCATGCCCTTCCCCGGTCCGGCGCTGGCCACACGGATCGTCGGCGAGGTGACCGCCGAGCGGCTAGACACCGTCCGGGCGGCCACCGCCATCGTCGAGGAAGAGCTCGCCGACACCCGGGCCTTTCAGTATATGGCGGTCTTGCTCAACGACTACGCCACGGGCATCCGCAACAAGCGCCGTGAATTCGGCCAGATCATCGTCGTCCGGTGCGTGGAGAGCATCGATGCCCGCACCGCCACCGTGACCGAGCTGCCGTGGCCCACGCTGCACCGCGTCTGCGAGCGGATCGTCAACGAGGTCAAGGGCGTCAACCGCTGCCTGTACGATCTGACGCCCAAGCCCCCGGCCACGATCGAGTACGTCTGACGACCGCGACGGAGAATCCAGGTGCACGGGCCGTGCCCCAGTCAAACGGGTTCGCGGGGTGGCGTGTTCTCCTGAAGGGTCCGATAACGATGTTGCCTTCAGTAGCCGTAGCGGTCATCACCGGTCGATTTGTGCAGAGCAGGCGCCGGGCCCGCCGATAGAGAGTGCAGCGAGGGTCTGCGCCGATCGGCCCGGACAGTGCTGGCAGGGCGATAAATCAGCGAAGATGAGGGTTGTGTGAAGAACGCATCCGTATATAAGGTGGCCGTCGAGGGGCTTCTGCTGGGCGGCTTGGTGTTGCTCCTGTTCAGTTGCGTCAGTTTCAGCATCTGGGACACGCCCAGTCCCTACACCTGGCCGCACAACGACCCGCCGGCCAACTGGTGCGGAGCGGTGGGGGCCTTCTTCGCCTATTATCTGTTCTATTACGTGGGGCCGGGTGTGTTCCTGGTGCTGCTCGCCCTGATGTGGGGCCTGCTCGGCAGCCTTTCGGGCAAGCCGCTGACCCAGCCGATCCTGCGGGGCATCGGCCTGCTGTTGATGGTCGCGGCCGCCTCGGCCACGTGGTACCTCGTCTGGCCGCACCGCATGGTCTGGCCCTTTTCGGCCGGAGGGTTTCCCTATGGCAACGGCGGCATCCTGGGTGTGGCGGTCGGCCATTTCCTCTGGCAACGCTTCGCCCTTCTGGGCACCAGCATCATCCTGGCCAGCACCTGGCTGGTGGGGGCCGTTCTGCTGGCCGATACCCTCGTCCTGGCTGCGCTGCGTGGCATCGGGCATGCGCTGATCGGTGCGATTGGCCGGGTGGTGCCCGCCTGGGCCGCCGCCCGCCGACATAGCGCATCGTCCATGGGCACGATCTGGAAACGCCTCAACGATCGCCAGCGCCAGAGCCGAATCCAGACCGCCGCGATGCACGAGCGGCCCGACCTGGACCTGGAAGAGGCCATGCACCGCTCATCCCAGGCCCCGCCTGCGGATGAGGCGCCGGCCGCAACCGACGCCCCCGCGGCACAGGCCGCTGCCGGCACATCGGGCGATGCTCCAGCCACTTCGCCGGCTGCCGCCGGTGTCCGACGGCCCGCCGCCAAGACCCGCACTTCGCGAGAAAAGCCCACCAAGCCCCACAAACCCGAGACCTACGAGGATTACCAGCTCCCCCCGCTGGATTTGCTCAAGGAGCCCGAACACGGCTTCGCCGCGGTCCAGGAGAGGATGGTCGAGTCCAAGGCCCACACGCTGGAAAACCTGCTTGGCGAGTTCGGCATCGACGCCCACGTGGTCAACGCCGAGCCCGGCCCGGCGATCACCATGTACGAACTGGAGCTGGCCCCGGGCGTCAAGGTCAGCCAGATCTCCAACC
>DSDH01000304.1 GCA_011055475.1 Phycisphaerales bacterium
CGCGTGGACTCGGTGGAGTACAACGACGCGGCGCCCTGGCCGACCGCGGCGGACGGCACGGGGGCAAGCTTGCAGCATCGGCACCCGGACGGCCCGACGCCGGCGGACTTCTATGGCAACGACCCGGCCAACTGGACCGCCGCCGACCCCACCCCGGGCGAGTAACCCCAAGGGATAGGATCACCGGCAAGGTGCACTCGCTACACGATGCGCCCTTGCATTTCAGCCCTTCGTTGCGAGTGGGGGGGCACCTTGTGCGCACAACGCACGGCCTTGTTCCACCGCAGGCGACCCCCTATAATGGGGGCACGCGAGAATCCCACTGGTAAGGAAGAATACCATGAGAAGAGCACCGTGCCTGGTCCTCGGCCTGGTCTTTATCTGCCCTTTCCTCCGTGCCGACGACTTCGTCCCCTTTGTGATTCCCACCGAGTCCGCCCCCGATGCGCCGGTGTCCTTTTCGAGCCCGCCGATTCCCCCTTCGGCCGACCGTCTTCAGGCCGCCGACGGCCACTTCTTCCACCAGGACCGCCGCGTCCGCCTCTGGGGCGTCAATCTCTCTTTCGCCGCCAACTTCCCCGACAAGAAGGATGCCCCTCTCGTAGCCCGACGCCTCGCCCGCGCCGGCGTCAATACCGTCCGCTGCCACCACATGGACACCGCCGACTGGCCCCGCGGCCTGTGGGACCCCCGCAATCCCACGCACATCCACCCCGAGGCCCTCGACCGCCTGGACTTTTTCATCAACGAGCTGGCGAAGGCCGGCATCTACATCGATCTTAACCTTCACGTCGGCCGTGCCCACAGCCACCACCTGGGCCTCCCGACGCCCAACACCTCGTATGACAAGATCGTGAACCTCTTCACGCCGGCCCTGATCGACGCCCAGAAGGACTTCGCCCGTACGATCCTGAACCACCGCAACCCCTACCGCGGCGTCACCTACGCCCAGGACCCGGCCGTCGCCATCGTCGAGATCACCAACGAGAACAGCCTGTTCATGTGGTCCGCAGACCGCGACCTGCGGGAATTGCCCGACCATTACGCCGGCCTCCTGCAGGGTCTTTTCTGCGACTGGCTCGCCCGCAGGTATCGCACCACCGACGCCTTGGCCGCCGCCTGGAACGCCCACGCCGAGCCGCTCGGCGAGAACCTGCTCCGAAATCCCGACCTCCACGCCCCTGCGCCGCCGGCCACCAACATCGAGGGCTGGACGCTCGAACAGCACGGCGATTGCCGTGCCCGCGTTCTCGCCAGTTCCTACAAGGACCGCCCCGCCGCCCGCATCCAGATCGCCCGCGTCGACGGCACCGACTGGCACATCCAGTTCCACCAGCGCGACCTCGCCTTGAAGAAGGATCGCTACTACACCGTCTCGTTCGACGCCGCCGCCGATGCGCCGCGAGCCCTGCACGTCAACGTGGGCATGGCCCACGAACCCTGGTCCAACCTCGGCCTGTCTCAATCGCTGCGCCTCGGCCCCGAGTGGAGGTCCTTTCGCTTCGGCTTCGTCGCCCGCAGTGATGACGACAACGCCCGCCTCTCGTTCGTCCTCGGCGCCGACACGACGACGATCCACCTGGCCAACGTTCGCCTGCAACCCGGCGGCCAGATCGGCCTGGCCGAGGGTGAATCGCTGGAGAAACGCAATATCCCCCTCTTCGGCGACAACGAAGTCGCCCAGCGCCGGCGCGACCGCATGATCTTCCTGGCCGAGACCGAGAAGGCCTTCTTCGACGGCATGCGGCGGTTCATCCGCGATGACCTCGGCTGTCGCGCCCTGATCACCGGCACGATCGTCTTCGGCCCCCTCGGCCTTTACGGCCAAAGCGACATGGACTTCATCGACAGCCACGCCTATTGGCAGCACCCGCGCTTCCCCAACCGGCCATGGGACAGCAACGACTGGCTCATCGACCAGCGGCCCATGGTGAACCATCCGCAACAGGCCACCCTGTTCCGCATGGCCTGCGAGCGCCTCGCCGACAAGCCCTTTACCGTCACGGAATACAATCACCCGGCCCCGCTCGATTCACAAGCCGAGTGCGTCCCCCTGTTGACCGCGTTCGCCGCCGCACAGGACTGGGACGGCCTGTGGATCTACTCGTACAGCCACAACAACAACGCCTGGGGCGCCGACACGCTCCAAAGCTTCTTCGACATTCACTCGAACCCCGCCAAGTGGGGCTTCTTCCCCGCCGGCGCCGTCATCTTCCGCGAGGCCGGCATACCACCCCTGCCGCGGGTCCGCCGTGTCGCCCTGGCCCGGCCCGGTCATCTGCTGCCCGACCTGGCCGACCTGCACCTTCGCCACGACCGCAATCTCCTGGCCGCCTTCGAGCAGCGTGAGAACATCCGGTGGAACGACCTGCTCACGACCTGCGTCGCCGCCGTCCTCGACCGGCCGACCGCCGTCCGCACGGAGCGCAACGCCTCATCCGCCAGGCTTCACTGGATCACCTCCGACGCCGGCGAGGGGGCGTTCGCGGCCTTCGGCCCCCAAGCCACCGTTGCCGTCGGCTCACCCGACCAGATCCGCGCCGTCAGTGAGGGCGACCAGACAGTCCATTCACCGAGCTTCGCCGCGATCGCCACCGTGAGCCTCGACGGCAGACCGTGGACCGATACGCGTCGCCTCCTCGTCATCGCATGCGGCCGATGCGAAAACACCGACATGGGCTTCTCCGACGACCGCCGCACCGTCGGCCGCCGATGGGGCACGGGCCCCGTCCGCATCGAGGCCGTCACCGCCGAGCTGCCGGTGCCCGATGGCGGCCGCGACCTGGCCGTCCCCGTCCACAACGTCCAGGGCCGAAACCGACTCCGCATCACACCGGCCCACAAGACCCTGTGGTACCTGCTCGAAAAGAACGATGGACCCATCCGCTGAACCACGGAGCCCGATCATGCACGCATCGTCATCGTCCTTGATCTCCATCATTCTGGCCGGCCTGACGGCCTTGGCCGCCTTTGTCGCGCCCGCCGCTTGCGCCCAAGACTACGTCGCCGATCCCCCACGCGACCTTGCCGTGATGACCCGCGCCGACGTCGTCGTGGTGGGCGGCACATCCGCAGGGGTCGCCGCCGCCCTCGCCGCCGCGCAGGATGGCGCCCGCGTCGTTCTGCTCGCCCCACGTCCCTACTTGGGCGAGGACCTGTGCGGCACCTATCGCCTCTGGCTCGAGCCCGATGAGCAGCCCGACTCCGACCTGGCCCGGCGACTCTTCGTCCCCACGCCCGCGTCCGTGCCCGTGGGTCGTTCCGTGCCCTTTACCTACACCACCAACCGCACCGCCGCCGATTTGCATCCCGACACGGATCCGCCCAGCCGGCTCACCGACCAGCGATTCAACGACGCCCCCAGCGAAAGCGTGCAGTACGACGGCGACGTGGTCATCACCGCCCGCCTCGAAAAACCCGAAACGCTCCGCGCCGTTCACCTCCTGGTCTACCAGCGCCCCGCCGACTTCGAAGTCCGGTCCATCGCGGTTGAGGCCTCCGCCGATGGCCGATCCTGGAAGCCCCTCGGCCGCGCCGAGAACCCCCAGCTCGATGCGGGCGGTTTCGAGAAGGCCCCCATCCGCATCACCGTCGCTATCGGCGACACCGCGCGACACGCCGCCGTTCGCCTGACCGTCCGCAAGACCGAGCGATCCCGACGCGTCCTCCTGGCCGAACTCCTGATCGAATCCGCGAACGCCGACGAGCCCAAGGCCCCCACCCCGGTTCTGGTTCGCCCCATGCAAATCAAACGGACTTTCGACGATGCCCTGATTCAGGCCGGTGTCGAGTTCTACTTCAGTTGCTTCGCCACGGACCTCCTCCGCGACGACGATGGCCGCCCCGCCGGGGTCGTCTTCACCGACAAGGCCGGCCGACACGCCCTGCCCGCCAAGGTCGTCATCGACGCCACGTGGCGCGCCGCCGTCGCCCGCGCCGCGGGTGCAAGCGCCCAACCCTA
>DSDH01000376.1 GCA_011055475.1 Phycisphaerales bacterium
CATCCGGCCCCAGCGGCGCATCCGATTCCTCGTCGATGCGCAGCAACTGCTGGCGGTGCCGGTGCTGGGCCAGTCCGATGAGACGCTGTTTGCTGGTGGTGGGGCGGTCCTCGACGGTCAACACATCCGCGGTATCGGCGCCGGCCTGGTTGAGCATGTCGAGCAGGCGACGCCCGTCGGCATCGTGGCCGACCACCCCCAGGCAGACGGGCCGACCCCCCAGCGCGGCCACGTCCGCGGCGACGCTGGCCGCCCCGCCGCACCGCCAGTCGCGGTCCACCACCTTGAGCACCTGGACCGGCGCTTCGGGACTGATCCGCAGGGCATCCCCGTAGACATAACTGTCCAGCAGCAGGTCGCCGACGACCAGCACACGCGGCGAACCCAGGCTCGTAACGGCTTTCAAGAGGTCGGTGCTCATGGCTGTTCGGATGTCGGCTCCACGGACAGGGTTCGGTCGATCAAAGCCTCTATTCTATCGGCCCCGTCGGCGAATTCCAGCCTCAGTCGCAGACAGGCCAGCGGAATCTCCTCGGTCCTGCGGGTGGGCGAGGCGGTCTTGTCCCAGTCCTTCTCCGTGCACAGCAGCATCTCCGCGCCGGCATGACGGGCTTGGGTCTGCAAGGCCGCCATATCGGCCGGCGTATAGCTGTGGTGATCGTTGAAGATGCGGCGGCCGACGATGGTCAGGCCCTGCCGGGTGAGTCGATCGAGGAAGGCGTCGGGATTGCCGATGCCGCAGAAGGCGAAGAGCCGCCGGCCCTTGAGCGCTTCGACCGACATCGTGCGGCCATCGGACAGACGCACATCGGGGTGAACATGGACGGCCGTTGCGATGACGGCGTTACCGGCCTGTTGTGCGATTTCCCTCAGCAAGTCCTGCGCGCGGGCCGGCTCGATGTGATCATAATGCGTCACGACCACGGCGTCGGCCCGACGCAGGGCACTGATCGGTTCCCGCAAGAGGCCGGCCGGCAGCATTCGCCCGTAGCCGAACGGGCAGGTCGCGTCAATGGTGATGATTTCGAGGTCGCGGTGAAGGCGACGGTGTTGAAGGCCGTCGTCCAGCAGCAGCACGTCCGCACCCGCCTCGGCGATGGCGCGCCGGGCCCCGGCGACGCGGTCCGGATCGACGACGACATGGGCATCGGGGCAACTCTTGACAAGGATGGCCGGCTCATCGGTCAAGCGGGCGGCGTCGCTCTTGTAGCCGCGCGTCAGAATGCCGCAGCGTCGGCCGCGAGCCGCCAGGCGCTCATAGAGCCAGATAACCAACGGGGTCTTGCCCGTACCGCCCGTGGTCAGGTTGCCTACGCTGATGACCGGCACGGACACCCGCACGCTGGGCAGCAGGCGTCGGTCGTAGGCAAAGTTGCGCAGTCGCACGGCCAGGCCGTAACCGGCGGCCACGACCCGCAGCCCGGCCAGCAAGACCTGCTCGGGGCCGTTTCGAGGCCCGGGGCCGATCAACCTGCGGAAGGCACGCTGTTCCACACATCGGCTCCTTGCGGTCGCCCACGGGCAGGCCTTGATCCCGTCAGGCGGACTTGATTCGACGGATGATGGCGTCGGCCATCTCGCGGGTGCCCACGGCCGTGGGATCGTTGCGGTCGGGCTTCATGTCGTAGGTCACGTCCTTGCCCTCGGCGATGACCGCGGCGACGGCGTTCTCCAGCCGGTCGGCCTCGGCGATCTTGCCGATGTAACGCAGCATCAGCACGCCGCTGAGGATCAGGGCCGTCGGGTTGACCTTGTTCTGACCCGCGTATTTGGGGGCGCTGCCGTGCGTCGCCTCGAAGATCGCCATCCCATCGCCGATATTGGCGCCCGGTGCGACGCCCAGCCCGCCGACCAGTCCGGCGCACAGGTCGCTGAGAATGTCGCCGTACAGGTTCGGCAGCACGATCACATCGTAGAGCTCGGGCTTCTGGACCAGTTGCATGCACATATTGTCGACGATGCGGTCCTCGAACTCGATATCGGGGTAGTCCTTGGCGACCTGGCGGCTCACCTCCAGCCAGAGCCCGTCGCTGAACTTCATGATGTTGGCCTTGTGGACGCTGGTGACCTTGCGGCGGTCCATCTTGCGGGCGTACTCGAACGCGAACCGCACGATCCGCTCGGTGCCCTCGACGCTGATGGGCTTGATGCTGATGCCGGTGTTGGGACCGATGGGGCGTTTGCTGTGGCCGTTGAGCCAGTCGATCAGCTCGTGGGTCTCGGGGGCGCCTTTCTCAAACTCGATGCCGGCGTAGAGGTCCTCGGTGTTCTCCCGGACCACGACCAGGTCGATATCGGTATACCGGCTGCGGACGCCGCGGTAGCTCTTACAGGGTCGCACGCAGGCGTATAGATGGAACTCCTGCCGCAGGTGCACGTTGATGCTGCGAAATCCCGTGCCCACGGGCGTGGTGATCGGGGCCTTGAGCGCGACGCCGTTGCGACGGATAGAATCCAGCGTCGCCTCCGGCAGGGGGGTGCCCTCACGGGCCATCACGTCCACGCCTGCCTCGACGATATCCCACTCAATGCCCGCGCCGGTGGCGTCGACGCATCGCCGCGTCGCCTCGGCGATTTCCGGTCCGATCCCATCCCCCGTAACAAGACTCACCTGCGTCATTCAATGCTCTCCCGTATGGTGTCACGTGTCGCAGCCCCCTCGTGGTTCGCGCAAGGCCCATCCGGAGCCCAGCGCCACGGGGAAGACGGCATCGTAAGACCTGAATGCGGCCGTGTCAAGCCGGACGGTCGCACCATCGGCCTTCCCGCCCGGCGGTTGGAACGCCGCTGAGAATCACCCCGCTCCCCGGCCCCGTCCTCGTGCGACGGGGCCGGGGGGGCATCGGGCGATTGCAGGACTGATCAGGGCTTGGCGGGCCCGCCGAGGTTCTCGATGTACCGTTCGTAGTAGGCGAAGATCTGCCGCGATGAGCCCGTCGGCAGGGCGGCGAACCGGGCCCGTGCCTGGTCGCGCTGACCGGCCTTGATGTCCCGCCCGAACAGCGACAGATACAGCGAGCGATGGGCCTCGCCACGGTAGGGTGTTGCGACGGCGAAACAGTCGCCTTGCGGGGCCATCACCGCGGGCAGCAGGCCACCGGCGGCGTCCCGTCGAAAGGCCAAGGGGGCTTGCAGACGCCCGGCCAGGGCCCAGTCGACCGGGTTGGGGGCGTAGGTCCAGCGGCCATCGCGGACTATCGCGGGGGCCGTTTGCGGATTCGTGAACATGAGCCATTCACCCATGGACTTGTCCGCGAGGACAAAGCCTCCCTGCGGCTGGCCGGGCCGCCCGGCGACCCATACATAGGGCCAATCGAAGCCCTCGGCGAAGTAACTGGCCACAAACACCTCGAACGCCTTGAGGTCGTGACGGGCCTCGACCGTCACCTCGACGTCCAGACTGGCCGCATCCGCCCAGCGGTAGACGGCCTGCAACAGGAAAGGTCGGTCCTCCGCCTCGGGCCAGGTGACGCGGACCGCCCCGTCGTCAAGGGCTACGGCCTGACCCGGCCAGTCCCACGCCGTGGCGCCATAGCGATGGTTGGCCGTGAATACCCTGTAGAATCCAAGGATGCCCGCGCCGCCGTCCAGCCGCTTTTCGCTGGGGACGTGAACGACCGATGACAGGCCGCCCCGGCGGTCCGCACCGTGCAGCACGCCTCGGAGCACGCCCGTGTCGAACGTGAAATTGCCCTGGCCATCCGGCACGAACGCATACTTGGGCTTCTCGGCCTGGGCGGTGTCGCTCGCGATCGAGCAGGCCACCCGGAAGCCGATAAAGTTCATCTGTGGCAGCCACCAGCGGCTTTTGGGAATCTGCGGGTCGTTCTGATCCCACCACGGCTCGCGATACCCGCGCGCGGCGCTGCGCAACCGATCCGCCGGGCTGTCGTGGGCGCCGCCGCGGGCCACGTTCACCTTGCCCTC
>DSDH01000378.1 GCA_011055475.1 Phycisphaerales bacterium
GATTCGCCGGCGTCGCTGCAGGACTTCGAGTTCACCACGGCGGACAAGTGGATCTTCAGCCCCGTCGGAAACGGCACCGGGGCCCTGGAGTTCACCGGCCCGGGCGACTATCAGCCCCCCGTCCGCAGCCCGCTGACCATTGGCCTGATCCGTGGCCGCCGGTTCGGAGACTTCATTCTCGAGGCCGACCTGCTGCAGACGGGCAAGGAGTACGGCCATCGCGACATGTGCCTGTTCTTCGGGTTCCAGGACCCCTCGCACTTTTACTATGTCCACCTGGCCAGCCAGGCCGACGACAACGCCCACAACATCTTCATCGTCAATGGCGAGCCCCGCACCAACATCGCCGAGCGGACCACCGAGGGGATTGACTGGGGCAGCGACACGTGGCATCGTGTGCGGGTCGAGCGCCGAGTGGCCGATGGCACGATTCGCGTCTTTTTTGACGATATGACCGAGCCGATCATGGTCGCCCGCGACCGGACCTTCGGCGCCGGACGCATCGGCTTCGGCTCGTTCGACGATTCCGGCCGCATCGACAATATCCGAATCGCCGCCCCCGTCGTTATCGGCGATGCGCGGACCTTCTTCGAACGCAAGGAACCATGACCGCAAGGGCGGGGTCTTCGTCATGCCCGCCCGCCAGACAAGAACCTGTAAGGAGTTTGTGATGAAGTCCAAGAGCATCCTGGTCATTGTGCCCTTTCTGATCGGCGCCTGTGGCTGCACGGGCTGGGCCCAACAACAGACCGATTGGTCGCCCGCCTCCGGGCGGATCATGAGCCGCTGGGCCGCGGAGGTCTCGCCCGATCGCGTCCATAACGAGTACCCGCGGCCGCAGATGGTCCGCGAGGACTGGACGTGTCTCAACGGCCTGTGGGACTATGCCATTCGGCCCAAGGACGCCCCCCGGCCCGAAAACTGGGACGGCACGATTCTCGTGCCCTTCGCCGTGGAATCCGCCCTGTCCGGCGTGGCCAAGCCCGTCGGGCCGGACAACCGCCTCTGGTACCATCGCACGTTCCAGCGGCCCCGTGGGACGCGGGATAAGCGTATCTTGCTGCATTTCGGCGCCGTCGACTGGGAGACCAGCGTCTGGGTTAACGGCACGCCCTTGGGCACGCACCGCGGCGGTTACGATCCGTTCACGTTCGACATCACCGACACCCTGCGTGGCCGCGGCCCGCAGGAAATCGTCATCAGCGTCTGGGACCCGACCGACCGCGGCACGCAACCCCGCGGCAAACAGGTGCTGCGGCCCCATGGCATCTGGTACACGGCCGTCACGGGTATCTGGCAGACCGTCTGGCTCGAACCCGTTCCCCAAGCGTATATCACCGGCCTGAAAATCACGCCGGATATCGACCAGAGCCATGTAACCGTCCAGGTGGACACCGCCGGCGAGGGTGACCTGACCGTCCACGTGCGTATTCCGACCGGGCTGCTGAAGGCCGAGGAGCTGGCGGGCGCCCCCGGCCAACCACACACCCTGAAGATTCCCAACGCCCGCCTGTGGTCGCCCGATGATCCATTCCTTTACGACCTGGAGGTTACGCTGCGCGACGGCAACCGCGTCGTGGACCGCGTGAAGAGCTACTTCGGCATGCGCAAGATCGCCGTCGCCAAGGATGAGGCGGGCATCAACCGCCTGTTCCTCAACAACGAGCCGCTGTTCCAGTACGGCCCGCTCGACCAGGGCTGGTGGCCGGATGGGCTCTACACCGCCCCCACCGATGAGGCCCTGCGCTACGATATCGAGGTGCTCAAGAAGCTCGGCTGCAACATGATGCGCAAACACGTCAAGGTCGAGCCGCTGCGGTTCTATTACTGGTGCGACAAGCTCGGTCTGCTCGTCTGGCAGGACCTGCCCAACGGCGACCGCCACATCGGGCCCAACGACCCCGACCTGCAGCGCTCGCCCGAATCGGCCCGTATCTACGAGCACGAGCTGCGCCGCATGATCGACACGTTCTACAACCAGCCGTGCATCGTCATGTGGGTGCCCTTCAACGAAGGCTGGGGGCAGTTTGACACGCCGCGGATCGTGAACCTTGTCAAGCAGTGGGACCCGACGCGGCTGGTGAACAACGCCAGCGGCTGGACCGATCGCAAGGTCGGCGACGTGATGGATATTCACCGCTACCCCGGGCCGGCCGTCCCGGCCATCGAGCCCGACCGGGCCGCCGTGCTCGGCGAGTTCGGCGGGCTGGGCCTGCCGATCCGTGGGCACACCTGGCAGGATGAGGCCAACTGGGGCTACCGCAGCTATGAGACCCGCGAGGAACTCACCGAGGCGTACCTGAACCTCATCGCCCGCTTGCGCGGCCTGATCGGCGAGGGCCTGGCCGCCGCCGTCTACACGCAGACCACGGACGTCGAGATCGAGGTCAACGGTCTGATGACCTACGACCGGGCGATCCTCAAGATGGACGCCGACCGCCTGCTCGAGGCCCATCGCAAGCTCTACCTGCCGCCGCCGGTGATCCGGCCGGTCGTTCCCACCGCCCGGGATGGCAAGCCCGGACAGTGGCGCTACACGACGACCCGCCCCGGCGACAACTGGATGCAGCCGGACTTCGACGACAGTGCCTGGCCGCAGGGCAAGGCCGGATTCGGCACCGCCGGCACGCCGGGCGCCCGCATCGGCACCCCCTGGAACGGCTCGGACATCTGGTTGCGACGCACGGTCGAGCTGCCCCGGGTCGGCGATGATCTGCAACTGTCGATCCACCACGATGAGGACGCCGAGGTCTTTATCAACGGCGTCCCCGCCGCCCGCGTGAGCGGCTACACGACGGACTACGTACTGATCCCCATCGACCGCAAGGCGATCCGGGCCCTGCGGGTCGGGTCGAACGTCCTGGCCGTCCACTGCAAGCAGACCGGCGGCGGCCAGTATATCGACGTCGGCCTGGTCGAGGTGATCGAGGCGAAGTAGCCCGCGCCCCAACCGAATTGAAGCATCCCGGACCCCCGGCCCTGGCCCTGAAGCCGCCGGGGGTTCGCTGTTTCTTGACGGCGGTCGCGACCCTCGTGGCCTCTTTGTGCGCAAAAAAAGCCCCGTGGGTCACACGGGGCTTTTATCAGTAAAACAGTTGCTCATCGGCCACAACGAAAGTGCCTGACTATTCGCCGAGGCTTTGCCCCGGCGTCTAGGTTATCCCCTAGAAAGGAGGTGATCCAGCCGCAGGTTCCCCTACGGCTACCTTGTTACGACTTAGTGCCAGTCGTCGAGCTTACCGTCGGCAGGCGCCTCCCCGCACCAATTTTGCCAGCTCAACCTTCGTTCCGTCCGTCGGCGAATTCTCCTCGCCGACCCTGAACCAAGGCGATCCTCTGGAAAAATTGGTGCGGGGTTAGCAACCCGACTTCGGGTACTCCCAACTCCCATCACTTGACGGGCGGTGTGTACAAGGCTCAGGAACACATTCACCGCGTCATCGCTGATACGCGATTACTAGCGATTCCAACTTCATGCAGGCGAGTTGCCAGCCTGCAATCCGAACTGGGGCGACTTTTTTGCGATTTGCTCCGCCTCGCGGCATCGCGTCGCTTTGTGGTCGCCATTGTAGCACGTGTGAAGCCCTGGGCATAAAGGCCATGAGGACTTGACGTCATCCCCACCTTCCTCCGGTTTGACACCGGCAGTCCCGCTAGAGTTCCCGGCATGACCCGCTGGTAACTAACGGCAAGGGTTTCGCTCGTTAAGGGACTTAACCCGACATCTCACGACACGAGCTGACGACAGCCATGCAGCACCTGTGCAAGTTTCACCCGAAGGCAACCAACCCTGTTTCCAGGGCGGCATCCAAGCATGTCAAACCCAGGTAAGGTTCTGCGCGTTGCTTCGAATTAATCCACATGCTCCACCGCTTGTGTGAGCCCCCGTCAATTCCTTTGAGTTTTAGCCTTGCGACCGTACTCCC
>DSDH01000261.1 GCA_011055475.1 Phycisphaerales bacterium
CGGCGAGAAGCACGTGTTCTGCATCGGCGCCGAATAGCCTGAGACGGGCGGAAGCCCAGATAGGGAAAGGGGATATCGTGACGTTGAGCCGGGTTCGGGTGGTTTTTCTGGTTCTGGCCCTCGGTGTGTTGGGGGTCGTGGGAGTCGCGGACGTTGTCTTCTTCGGCTGGTCGGACCAGCATGTTCCGCCGGATGGGGCGGCGCCGTGGGTTGAGCGGGCCGTCGAGGCGATGAACGGATTGCCCGGCGAGCCCTGTCCGGAGGCGCTGGGGTCTGCGGTGGCGCAACCGGCCTTTGTGCTGGGTCTGGGCGATTTCACCGAGTGGCCCAGCCACGCGGCGGTGCAGGCCTACAATCGACTCGTCAGCCGGGCGTTGCGGTTTCCGGCGTATGATGTGGGTGGCAACCACGACAGCGGCGGACGCGAGCCCGCCGCGACCGCGCACGACTGGCTGCGCCGGCGCCACGGGGACCTGCGTTACACGTTCGAATCGGGCGGCGTGCGGTTTGTGATGCTCGGTCTGGCGTATCAGCCGTTGCCCGATGAGGCGTGGGCGGTAGGGGAGGAGGCCCTGGCCTGGTTGCGGGGGGAAATCCAACGCATCGGGCCCGATGTGCCCGTGGTGGTGGGTACGCACCTGTGTCTGGCGGCGATGTCGGATCGGGATGCGTTCGTGGATGCCCTGGCCGGGGCGAACGTGTTGTGCGTCATCGGCGGGCATCATCACCGGGCCCGCGTGCAGACGCATCGCGACATCCCGTTTGTGCAGGTGGCCAGCCCACGGCCGGATTCACCCAGTCCGGTGACGGTTTTTCGCATTACGGCCGAGCGTCTGGTGGCGATTCCTTACGATTACGAGGCGGATGCATGGCTGACCGACGCGTCCCAGTCGCTGGATGTTAAAATCCGCGGGCCCAAGGCCGTGCCTGCGCCTGATCCGACGCCGGCCGGTGAACCGCAGACGCTTGAGATCGGTGCGGCCGCGCCCGACTTCTCGCTGCCGGGCGTGGACGGCCGCATCTGGAGCCTGCGGGACTTCTCCGAGTCGCCCTTGCTGATGGTTATCTTCACGGCGAATCATTGCCCGACCGCGCAGGCCTATGAGGACCGGATCATGCAGTTAGCCCGAGACTACGGGCCGCGGGGGCTGGCGGTCGTGGCGATCAGCCCCAACGACCCCAGGGCCGTCCGCCTCGATGAGCTGGGCTACAGCGACATGGGCGATTCGTTCGAGGAGATGGTGCGCCGGGCGGAGCACCGGGGCTTCAACTTCCCCTACCTCTGCGATGGGGAGGCACAGGCGGTCAGCCGGGCCTATGGGCCCCGCACGACGCCGCACGTGTTTCTGTTTGACCGCCAGCGGCGGCTGCGGTACGTCGGCCGTATCGACGACAACGAGCACCTCGGCCGGGCGAAGGTGCACGATGCCCGCAACGCCGTGGAGGCCCTGCTGGACGGGCGGCCCGTGCCGGTCGAGAAGACCAACACGTTCGGCTGCTCGATCAAGTGGAGCCACAAGCGGCCGGACGTGGACCGGGCCCTGCAACGCTGGGCCGAGGAACCCGTCACGGTCGAACCGGTCGGCCTGGAGGCCCTGTTGGCCCTGCTGGAGAATGACACGAATAAGTTGCGTGTGGTGAACTTCTGGGCGACGTGGTGTGGGCCGTGCGTGGCCGAGTTTGACGACTTGGTCGAGATTCACCGTATGTACCGCAACCGCGATTTCGAGATGGTCACGGTCAGCGTCGATTCGCCCTCGCGGCGGGATAACGTGCTGAGGTTCCTCAAGGAGCACGGGGCCTCGTGCACGAATCTCCTGTACGACAGCGAGAGCAAGTATGAGCTGATCGAGGCCGTGGATCGGGGCTGGCAGGGGGGCATCCCCTTCACGTTGCTGATCCGACCCGGCGGGGAGGTCCTTGCCCATTACACGGGCACGATCGACCCGGCCGAGGTCAAGCGGGCCATCGTCGAGGCGCTGGGGCGCTACTATCCCTGAACAGCCGCTCGTGTCCGGGCGGACCGGGACCGCCGCAGTCGCCTTGTCGAAGCACGATCTGTTCGGTTCCTTCGGCATACCGGACTCTGCGCGGATCGAAGGGGTTTTCCTCCGGGCCGGCAGGATCGAGGGTTGACGGGGGCCTGGCCTCGTGGGCGTCGGCGCGGTGTCTCTGTGTTGTCCAGGAAGATACCATACGCCCGATACGCCCGGCTGGGGTGAGGATTATCGGGCATGGGCGGGTGATCCTGCCGACTTTCTCCTCCATCGCTGAGACGGATTTCAGGGCCTGGTCCCGGCGTCGGGGAGAGGGATTTCCGCGCCTATTCCTTGCTAAACCGCCTCGCTTAGTTGGGCGATAAGGTCATAGATTCGGCAGACGTGAACATCCTTGGCAAGCACCATGGACCCGCGAGACGTGACCTGATGACACGACCCGGCTTGCGTCGGGTCGGGTCCATTGGGGGGAGAAGGAGGCAGTTTATGGCCGAGCAGGCGGCAGTGACGCAACGCGAGTCGGGGATCGGCGACGGATCGGTCGACCGGTCGGATCACGAGGGCAAGTATCTGACGTTTGCCCTGGGGGCCGAGGAGTACGGCCTGGAGATTCTCAAGGTGCGGGAGATCATCGGTTATCAGCCGATCACGGCCGTGCCGAGCACCCCCGCCCACGTCCAGGGCGTCATCAATCTGCGAGGTCAGGTCATCCCCATCATGGACCTGCGCATGAAGTTCGGGATGGAGCGGGCCGAGGTCACCGAGCAGACCTGCATCATCGTCGTCGAAACCGAGTTGGCGGGGCGCTGCGTCCAGACCGGCATCATTGTCGATCGCGTCTTGGAGGTGCTCTATATCGAGGCCGAACAGATTCAGCCCGCGCCGGAGGTGTGCTGCAACGCGCAGACCAATTTCATTCTCGGCATGGGCAAGGTGGGCGAGGACGTCAAGATCCTGCTGGATATCGGCAAGGTCCTGCAAGGGGACGAAGCCGCGTTGATCAGATAGGCGGCGGATCGCACACGCCGATCCAAAGACGCCGCGACGGAACACCCCTTAGAGGAGTCGAGCATGTTCAAGCGGATGAAGCTCAGGACGCGTCTGTTGTTGGTGGGCCTGCTTCTGACGGCCACACCGTTGGTGGTCGTCATGGGTATTATGCTCCACCAGAACCACAAGATACTGGGCATTGCCGGCGAGGAAAACGAGCGGCTGATGATTACGGACCTGGATCACATCGCCACGGGCGTGTCCGGCATGTGCCAGGCCCATCAGGAGCTGGTTCAGCAGATGGTCGATGCCTCGCTGGACGTCGCGCGTGACGTCTTGCGCAAGGCCGGTCGGGTGTCTTTCGCGCCGGAAACGGCCACGTGGGACGCCACCAACCAATTCACCCAAACGACCACGCGGGTCGATCTGCCGAAAATGCTCGTGGGCCAGAGTTGGCTGGGTCAAAGCTCCGGCGGCAACAGCTCCGCCCCCATTGTGGATGAGGTCAAGCAGCTCGTGGGCGGCACCTGCACGATTTTTCAGCGGATGAATCCCGCCGGGGACATGCTGCGGGTCTGCACAAACGTCGAGAAGCTGGACGGCACGCGGGCGATCGGGACGTTCATTCCGGCGAGCAACCCCGACGGCCAGCCGAATCCGGTGGTCAGCGCCGTGCTCCGCGGCGAGACGTTCCGGGGGCGGGCCTACGTCGTCAACAAGTGGTACATCACGGCCTATGAGCCGATCTTCGACGCCGAGCGGAAGGTCGTCGGCGTGCTGTACGTGGGGGTCCCGCAGGAGAGCGTGGCCAGTCTACGGCAGGCGATCATGGACATCAAGGTCGGCGAGACCGGCTACGTATACGTGCTGGACAGCCAGGGCAACTACGTTGTCAGCCAGAACGGAAAGCGCGACGGCGAATGCATCTGGA
>DSDH01000466.1 GCA_011055475.1 Phycisphaerales bacterium
CCGTCCGGATATGGTCGGTTATTGTCTGACGGTCTACCGGGGTCAGACCGTCGAGAAGTTCGGCCTGCGCGTCCTCAGCGTGGTGCCCAACTGGGAGCCGGGGCGCGACGCGATCCTGGTGGTCGGCACGGATGAGCGTCTCATCCATACGGGCACGGTCGCCGGTTGCAGCGGCTCGCCGGTGTTCCTGGATGGGCGGATGGCCGGCGCCCTGGCGGCCGGATGGTTCGGCTCGAAGGACCCGCTCTATTTCGTGACGCCGATCGAGTACATGCTCGGCATCGGGACGGGCACGGGCCCGGCACACGAGCCGACGGTGACGCTGGATTACACCCGGCCTGTCGACCTGGCGGCCACGGATGCGGCGTTTCGGCGACAGGTCGCCCGCTACCTGCGACGCCGGGACCCCACCGGTCAGACGCTGCTTCCGGTGGTGACGTCGCTGACACCCCAGGCCATCGAAGCGGCGGCCGAATACTTCGAGACGATGGGGCTGGCGCCGGTCGCCGCGGGGCAGGGGACGACCTCCAGCGCCGCAATGTCGGCGGATTTCGAGCCGGGCGGCGTCCTCGTCATGCCCTTGGTCTCCGGCGATATCAGCATGGCCGGGACCGGCACGGTGACCGAGGTGGTCGGCGACAAGGTCTACGGCTTCGGTCACGCGTTCGGCGGCACGGGCGCGGTCGATCTGCCGATGGCCGGGGGGACGATTCATACGGTCGTGCCGGGGCTGCTGCGGGCGTTCAAGTACTCCTCGGCGGGGCCGATCGTCGGCGCGATCCGATACGATGAGGCGATGGGCATTCTGGGCATTCGTGGAGCCACGCCGAAACTGATCGACCTGACGATTCGCGTCACGCGGTACAACGATCCACAGCAGCGGACCTACCGTTGCCGGGTGGCGGTCGATAAGCTGCGCACCCCTTCGTTGTGCCAGTCGGCCCTGATCGGCGCGGTGTCCATGTACGGCGATCTGCCGCCCGAACACATGATCCGCTATCGGGGCTCTCTGGTCACTGAGGGCTTGGGCGTGCTGCGGTTCGAGAATGTCTCCAGCGGGTCTGGATTCAGCGACGTGGCCAGCGACGTGGGGGGGGCGATTCAGAAGCTGATGTTCAATCCGTTCGGCGAGACACAGATCCGTTCGCTGGAGCTTGACGTGGACGTGGCCGAGCGGAACATCCGGGCCTCCATCAAATCGGTCCAGGTCTCCGATACCGTGCTCAAGCCCGGTCAGACGCTGCGGATCGACGTGCTCTTGCAGTCGTACCTGGCCGAGAAGACGACGGTCACGTTGCAGCTTGCCCTGCCGGAGGACCTCAAGCCGGGTACGCATGAGGTGCAGATCTTCGGATCGGAGGGGTATACCAAGCACCTCAGCAACGCCGCGCCCCACCGGCTCACCGGCTACGATCTGCCCAGCCTGGGCCGGGCCCTTCAGAACCTCCTGGATATCCGCCGCGATCGCCTCTATGCGGTCCTGGCGTTGCCGGCCGCGGGGTTGACCGTGCAGCAGGAGGAACTGCCCGATTTGCCGGCAACCCGTAGTCTGGTGATGCAGGACGCCACGCGGCTTGAGCCGTATATGCAACCCATGCAGCAATGGATCGTCGCCCACAAGGATCCGGGCAGGATCGTCCTGAACCAGCAGGCCGTCAAGATCACGGTCGAAGAACCCTGACGTGTAAGGATGCTCAAATCATGATGCAGCGACGTATTCTGGCGGCCGCTCTGGCGGCGATGTTGTGCAGTCCGGCGGCGTGGGCCGTCACGAGCCAGATCCATCGGCTCGACAAGGCCGCCGACCTTCTGGCGGGCAAGGCCGACCAAGTGCGGATCGACTCCCGGGGGCGGATCATGCTTGGCCGGCGCAGCGAGACGATCAAGACGGGCGACCTGCTTGACAAGGTTTGGTCGATCAATGCCATGACGGTGGATACCAACGGTCACGTGTACCTCGGCACCAGCCCCAACGGCGACATCTTCCGGTTGGCCGACGGCACATTGGAACGGCTGTACCCCACCGAGGCCGACCTTGCGTCCGACGAGTCCGAGACCGTCAAGGCCGATCCGGTCATCCGCAACGAGCACGTGTTCGCCCTGACGATGGACAAGGCCGACCGGCTCGTGGCCGGCATCAGCGGCAAGACCTGTCGCCTGGTGCGGTTCGATGGGCAGTGGCGCGTACTGTTCAGCCCCGATGAGGATCGGTACATTCTCAGCCTGGCCACCGACGAGGTGGGCAATCTGTACGTCGGCACCGGCCCGCACGGGCGGATCTGGCGATTGGACCCCTTCGGCCAGAATCCGACGCTGGTCTACACCTGCCGCGATAAAAACGTCCTGAGTCTGGCGGTCG
This sequence comes from Phycisphaerales bacterium, assembly GCA_011055475.1. GTDB lineage: Bacteria > Planctomycetota > Phycisphaerae > Sedimentisphaerales > Anaerohalosphaeraceae > DSDH01. Next base: position 2,360 of record DSDH01000466.1, read on the forward strand.
ACGCCGAGGGGCGCGTGTACGCCGGCTGCGACCAGCGGGGTTTGGTCTATCGCATCGATCCCTCGACCGGCGCCGCGACCGTGGTGTACGACAGCGAGCAGGAGGAGGTCGTCGCCTTGGTGTTTGACGACGCGGGCCGGCTCTATGCGGCCGCCACGACCGCCGGCGTGATCAGCAGCAAGGTGCGGTTCGACCCCATCGCGGCCGATACGGAAGGCGGGAAGGCCGAGTCGAAAAAGGACGCCGACGACACGGCCACGACGAAACTGGCCGTGCCCAACACCGGCGGTTCCGCCTCGGACACGGCTGCCGCCAAGGCACCCTCGGTCAAGCGCGGCGCGCTGCCCAAGTCGGCCGGACATATCTATCGCATCGATCCGCGCGGCTTCGTTACGGATATGTTCACGGACATGACCGTCTTCTTCGACATGGGGCGGCGGGGCGATGAACTGCTGCTGGCCACGGGTAACGAGGCCAAGCTGTTTGCGATCGACGTGCACACCGAGGACAAGGTCGCCCTTTACAGTGATGAGCAATCCGCCCAGATCACGGCCTTGGCGCTGACGGACGGGGCGACGTTCCTCGGTCTGGCCAATCCGCCCCAGCTCGTTCGGCTCGATGCGGACCTGGTGACGGAAGGCACCTACACGTCGGACCTGATCGACGCGGGCCAGCCGGCGCGGTGGGGCAAGCTGCAGCTTGACGCCGACGTTCCGGAGGGGTGCGAGTTGCGGTTCTCGGCGCGGTCGGGCAACGTCAAGGATCCCAACGATCCGACGTTCTCGCCGTGGTCCGATCCGGTGGCCATTCGGCAGGCCATGCCGCTGGATTGTCCGCTGGGGCGATTCTGCCAGGTGCGGCTGATCCTGAGTCGCGAGCGGTCCGATGTGACGCCCGTGGTTCGTGAACTGGCCCTGTCGCACGTGGTGGACAACCTGGCGCCGAAGGTCACGCAGGTCAAGGCCGCCCGCCAGGCCTCCAAGCCCGGCGTGTTTCAACTGGCCTGGACGGCCACGGATGACAACAAGGATACACTGGTCTACCGGCTGGAGTTTCGCCAGCAGGGCCGGGCGATGTGGATCGAGCTGAAGGATGAATTGACCAGCGCGACGTTCGAGTGGGACAGTCGCACCGTCGAGGATGGCCGCTATGAAGTCCGGGTGACCGCCGACGACGTGCGGTCCAACACGCCGCAAACCGCGCTGACGGCCTCGCGCATCAGTGATATCATCGTGGTGGACAACACGGCTCCGACCGTGGAGCACGCGACGACGCGCGTGGAAAACGGCGTGCTGACCCTCCTGGTCGGGCTGCGCGACGAGCTGAGCGTGCTCAAGAGCCTGGAGGTAACGGTCGACAGCAACGACAAGTGGATCGGCGCGCTGCCGGACGATGGGGTGTGCGACACGACGGAGGAACAGTTTACCATCGTGCTCAAGGACCTTGAGCCGGGGCCGCACGTGATCGCCCTGAAGTACGCCGATCACGTGGACAACACGGGCTACAAGACGCTGGAGGTGACGATTCCCTGACGGCCATGCGCACCATCGCCTATGA
>DSDH01000518.1 GCA_011055475.1 Phycisphaerales bacterium
ACATGGTGGCATCGGCGATGCCGTGCAGGCCATCGGTCAGGCCGGAGCCGTTGACAAGGACCTCGGGTCCGCCCGACCCAGAGGCCGTGGGCACGGAGACCGTCGCTACGATGTTCCCGACCGCGTAATAGAGCGGCTCGGTCGTAAAGCTCCACACGTTGCCTTTGAAGACGGTGTGGTCTGGCGCGGCGTTGACCTCGTCGACGCGCCAGTAGTAGGTCTGGCCGTATTCGAGCAGGCCAGGAGGGTCATACGTGGTGTCGCTCTGGCCCAGACTGACGAGCAGCGGACTGCCTGCGCCGGCCGTATTGACGTCCTCGAAGGCCGTTCCAAAGTACACGTTGTGCGTTGCGGCATACTCGCCGGCCTCCCAGCTCAGCACAGTCTCACGAGGCAGATCGGTGGCTTCGTCGGCCGGAACAGGGTTGATCGCAATCCCTTTGGGGGCCAGGCCTTTCATAATGGCCAGCAGTTCCCCCTGGCTCAGAACTCGGTTGTAAATCTGCACATCGTCGATCATCCCATCCCAGAATCGTCCAGTTTGCTGGGAGTTGTTACCGATCCACACAGGGTAGTTGGTGCCACCGCCGGAGATGCCCCCTGTATCGGAATTAGTACCCTCCAAAACACCATTGAGATAGATTTTCGCTCCTTCGACTCTGTCAATCGTCGCGGCCACGTGATGCCATTCGTTCAAGGGTACACTGCTTGCCGTTCTCGCAGCCGCCCAACCTCTGCTTCCATCGTCGAAACCAAAGTCCATGGTTTGTGTACTGGCACCTCTGGCGAGTCTCCAGCTATTGTCTCCCTTGGCGACGACCGCTTGCCACTCTCCTGTGGGCGTTCGCCAGTTGATCCAGACACCAAGAGTAAAGGCATCCGTGATACGGAATATCTCATCGTTGCCACAATCTACATAATCGCCGCTTCCGTCAAATCCAAAGCGCCGCCCAAGATACCCGTCGTCCAGGTAGGATCGCCAACCAAGGTGCCATCATTGCCATTGCCACTGGCGTCGATAGCAACGGTCCCCTGGCGGTCATCAAAGGGCCACCAGCCAACGAGACCCTCTGGCTGAGCCCAGACTGAGCAGATCGGTCCCAGTACCAGAACGGCGGAAACGAGGTACACCCTTTTCTTGCACATAATGGTCCTCCTTTTGAAAGAATGACGGAAACACGGTTCCGATAACGTCGATGCTCCTCTTTGGTTCATGCCAATGCCGGCGGAATTCTCCGCGTACTGCTGCATCCGCCGAAGCGGCGCCACAAGAACGCGAAGTCCCGTCGTTCTTCGGTCGCCCTCCACAAGCGTCAGGGCGTGGACAGGAAGTCCGCCTCCCCGGCCGTCAAGGCGCGGTTATAGACGCGGATCTCATCCAGAAGTCCCGTGAAGAGGGCCTCCTGGCCCGTATTGCCACTGTTGGCGCGGGCGCCGATATAGGTGTTATGGGTCGTCGCCGCGACATGGGCGCCGGCCGTCGTCGTGACGACGCGGTCCTGAATCCCATTGATGTAAATGGTCTTGGTGTTGGCCTCATCGTCGTACACGCACGTGATGTGCACCCACTCGTTCAACGGCATCGCCGCGACGCTCTGGGTGTCGTCATTGCCGACCCCACGCGTGGTGAACGCGATGTTCGGGCTGTTGCCCCACCGCCGGACCTGCCAACCGACGCCGTCCTCGCCGCGGTTGCCGATCATCGTATGGGCCCACTCGCTATCCCAAGCCGCGGCGTTGGCCCACAGCGAGATGCTGAAGCTGCCCGACGGGTTCCACACGGCCTTGTTGCCCAGGTCCACGGCGTCGGTCGTGCCATTGAGACTCAGGGCCTGACCATGGCCTGCTAGTCCCTGTACAAGCGTGATTTTCCCGCTTTTGTGAGGCGGGAATTCACAAAAAGGCTCGAAATGCCCCGAAAACTTGCGTATACGAAGGTTGATAAACAAAGAGCTTCTTGATGCGCAAGGAGGCATTTCGAGTGAACCAGACACTACCCAAAAGACTGCGACGACGCAAGCAAAGAATCGAACGAAGGCTTCGGCCCCGCCGGTGGGAAGCGCAGGACAAGCCCATGTTCCGTGCGGGCCAGGTGCATTACGAGATGGCCGAGCGCACGCGGGGATTCGCCTACGGCGGTCTCGGGGCGATGCACCTGCTGGCCCGGCGTACCGGACTGATCCGAGCGATCGACCAGCGGTTGCACCTGCTCAAACGCCATCTGCCCTATCACGAGTCGGATCACGTATTGAACCTCGCCTACAACATCCTGTGTCACGGGGACTGCTTGGAAGACCTCGAACGCCTGCGTAACGATGAGGTGTATCTGGATGCGTTGGGCGCCCAGCGGATTCCCGACCCGACGACCGCCGGGGACTTCTGCCGGCGGTTCACGGCCCGGCACGTGATGACCCTGATGGAGATCATCAATCAGGTCCGCCAGGGCGTCTGGAAGCAGCAGCCCGAGCGCTTCTTTCGGCAAGCCATCCTGGAGGCCGACGGCACGATCGCCGAGACGACGGGCGAATGCAAGGAAGGGATGGATATCTCGTATAAGGGCCTCTGGGGCTATCATCCGCTGGTGCTCTCGCTGGCCAATACGGGCGAGCCGCTGTACCTGGTCAACCGCAGCGGCAATTGCACCAGCAGTCAGTCGGCGGCCGCGTACTTCGACCGGGCGATCGATCTGTGCCTGGCCGCCGGCTTTCGGGAGATTCTCTTGCGGGGCGACACGGACTTCAGCCAGACGGAGCACTTGGACCGCTGGGATGACCGACGGCAGGTGCGGTTTGTCTTCGGGATCGATGCCATGCCCAATCTGACGGCGATGGCCGATGATCTGGCGGAGGACCTCTGGAAGCCTCTGCACCGGCCTGCGAAGTATAAAGTCCGCACGGAACCCCGCCAGCGTCCCGAGAACGTCAAGGAGCGGATTGTCAAAGAGCGTCGGTACAAGAACGTGCGTCTGCAGTCCGAGCAGGTGGCGGAGTTAGACTATCGGCCGACGAAGTGCCGCAAGACCTATCGCGTCGTGGTGCTGCGTAAGAACCTGTCGGTCGAGCGCGGCGAGCAGGTCCTGTTCGATGACGTCCGCTACTGCTTCTATATCACGAACGACCGGACCTCCTCGGCGGCCGCCATCGTGCGGCTGGCCAACGAGCGGTGCCACCAGGAGAACCTGATCGAGCAACTCAAGAATGGGGTCCAGGCGCTGCGGATGCCGGTGGACAACCTGGTGAGCAACTGGGCCTACATGGTGATGGCGTCGCTGGCCTGGACGCTCAAGGCGTGGTTCGCTTTGCTGTTGCCGACACAGGGCCGCTGGGCCGACAAACACGCCGCCGAGAAACAGTCGGTGCTGACGCTGGAATTCAAGCGGTTCCGTCAAGCCTTCCTCGAGCTGCCGTGCCAGATCGTCAAGACGGGCCGGCGGATCGTTTACCGCCTGCTGTCCTGGAACCGGTGGTTGCCCGTATTCTTCCGTGGCCTGCGTGCCTTGTGCCACGGCTCCGGCTGAGACCCTGTGCCCGTGAAGTCGTGGTACGGATGCCACGATCCGCGCTGACCCTGGTGACGAAGAAAGCAGGCCCGGCACGAAGCCAAGACAATCTGGAACGAAGACTCAAGCCGCCGACGGGCGGTGACGCGGAGGGTGTGCCGACACAGCCACTCGCCTTAGACGGCCGCGCAGGCTCGGAGTACTCGCTTGTTTTGGGGCTAGTGTCGTATCTGAGTGATCATCGTTTCCTCGGGCTTCGCACCACCATCCAGGTCATTATCTATGTTCCGGATCTCAAAATACCGGGTAGTTCAGTGAGAGAATATACGTTCTTGAAGTTTCGTTCCGACAGACTGGGCCATTTCGCCAAACTTATCCAATTTCCTGTTGGGGGAGG
>DSDH01000663.1 GCA_011055475.1 Phycisphaerales bacterium
AGGGTGAACCGGCCGGCGTCGAGGTTGACGTCGGGGTGCATCTCCAGGAGCGACTCATAGCCGCTGCCGAGTTCCCCGGGGCGGAGGTTGCGGTAGTCCCCCCAGCGGCGGACGCTGCCCTCGACAGTGAAGGTGAGGTTGCGGACGGCCTCCAGGAGGTCGGCGTTGGCGATGTCGGCGTCGCTCAGGTCCGGGGTGGACTGGGGCGAGAAGAGGAACGACCCCAGGGCGGGCAGGGCAAGTTCCGGGCAGCCGGTGTGGAGTTTGCCGAAGACCAGCCGCAGGGCGCGGTAGAGGTCGGCATGACGGGCAGAGCGGCGGCGCTCGGCCAGCCGGCGAAGGCGCTGCGTGGAGTAATGGCGGATGTAGAGTTCGCGCGCGGCGGCCAGCGCGGCGTCGCCCTCGGCCGGCAGGAGCAACAAGTCGCGGTCCTCCGCGACGAAGAGGAAGAGCAGCCGATAGACGACCCGCAAGACCTGCCGGTAGTAATCCTGCGTGGTCAGGTCGCCGGAGCGGAGGCGTTCGCGGAGGGCCTGGTTGGCCGGGTGGGCCAGGAAGCCGCCGCCGAGGGCCTGGATGGCCTGCTCGACGCCGTCGCGCAGGCGGTCCAGGACGCGCGTGCCTTCACGGAGCGAGGTGTTGTACCACCGCTCCAGCCAGCAGTGCTCAGGGGTTTTGCCCTCGGGGACCTCAACGCGGGATTGGTGGCACAGGAGGAACAGGAGGAAGAAGTCGCTGTAGGCCTCCGAGTCCATCATGGCCTGCAGGTCGAACTCGACGTATGCCTGGCGGGTGAGGGAGACGTTGTCGCGCAGCAGGCGCAGGACCAGGCCGTTGGAGACGAAGCCCCACAGGAGGTTTTCGCCGCGGTTGAGTAGTTCTTGGACGAGGCTGTGGGGGCTGACGCGGGATGCGCCGCGAGCGCCGGGGGTGCGGCGGTCAAGTTCCTGGCGGAAAGAGACCAGGTGGATGGGCGTCGCCTGCCACTCGTGGCTTATGGGGTAGGTCTTGCCCTCGATTTCGTAGGCCTTGCGTGTGGTCAGACGGCCGTAGCCGAGTTCCTGGAAGAGGATGAGCAGCCAGCGTTCGCGGGTGAGGGTGGTGCCGGCGTCGGATTCGGGAAGGGCCTGTGATGCGGCCTTGAAACCTTCCCACGCGCCCTTGAGGCGATTCCAGGCCCGGTTGGCGGCCTCGTTGAGGCGTTCGGACTTGGCCAGGTGGTAGGCCTCGGGTGTGAGGCCCTCGACGGCCGGGTCGCCCTCGGCGATGCGGACGAGCAGGTCGGCCGGCAGGAGGCCGCCCTCGGTCTTGATCGTCGTGAAGATGTTCCTTCGGCTTATCTGCATGGGCCGTCAGTTCCCCACAGGAAGATAGACGTAGATTCCCAGGATATCCGGCGGTAGTTCGGGCCGGATGTCGTGACGGACGCCGCTGATGCGGGCGGCCGCGCGGACGCGGGTGTGGGCGTCCAGGAGTTCCTGCCCGCGCTGGCGGGCGAGTTCTTCCAGGGTCGGGCGAAGGTGGCCGAAGCCGTCCACGACCCGGCGCACGAAGTCCGCCGCCTGACTGGCGGTGACGTTCTGTCTGGGTTCAGCGCCGAGAAGCCCTTCGGCGGCTGCGGCGTCGAGCCACTCGGCCTTGTCGGGCGGGCCGGCGAACGCCGCCAGTTGAGAGTCCTCGGCCAGCAGTTCGGTGGTCCGGCTGGCGCGGTGAGTAAGGATGTGGTAGCGAAGGCGGAGCAGGAGAAGCGTGGTCCATCGGTCCACGGCGTCCGTGCGGATCGCACCGCAACGGCGGGCGAGGTTCCCTTCTCCGTCGAGAGCGGCAGTGAGGACGTACTGTGCGAGGCCCTCGACGATGGGGTGCGTCCGGCTGAGGTAGAGCACGCCTGAATCCACGGGGAGCTCGAACTTGGCCTTGAAGGCGTCCACAAAGCCGCAGGATTCGCGCAGGGCGCGAGGTGTCTCTCGCAGGTCGAATTCAACACCGTCGGGCCTGTCGGAGAGGAATGCGCCGTACGCGCGAAGGGCCTCTCGAGTGAAGCTCTCCACGTCGGCCCCCGCGCCGATGGCGGCGCGGACGGCCTGGAGTTCGCGGCCCACCTCGCCCACGCGGGCCTGGATGCCCTCCTGGGCAAACATCGTCCGCGAGCGTTTCTCCTTCTGGCTGACGTTTTCCCAATCGGCGTGCAGGCGGGCGCGTTGCTCGCGCAGGAAGTCTTCCATGCCGGGCAGCAGCGTCTGCGACGGTGCGCCCCCCCCGCGCTCGCGGAGTAGGAGCCCCTCGAATATGGCCTCGACGACGGCGTTCGTGTCGGCCGGGACGGGAACGGAGATGCCGAGGGAACTGCGGATGGCCTTGTGCTTGCGGAGCAGGACGTCCAGAACCAGCCCGTCAATCTGGTTGTCGGTGCCGTAGTAGACCAGCGAACGGACGGTGGGGCTGGCTTGACCGTAGCGGTCCACCCGGCCGTCGCGCTGTTCGTGGCGGGTGGGGTTCCATGAGAGGTCGTAGTGGAAGACGGCGTTGAAGTACTGCTGGAGGTTGATACCCTCGCTGAGGCAGTCAGTGCAGACCAGGACGCGCGGGGTTGACTCAGCGAGTTGGCGGACGCGAAGTTCTCGTTCTTCCGGCGGCAGAAGGCCGGTTACCGCTGTCACGGCGACCCTGTTACCCAGCCGAGCACGCAGTTCCTGGGCGACATACTCAGCCGTGGGAATGAACCGGCAAAAGACGATGGGGTTGTAGCCGTCGCGGATGATCTCCCGGATAAGGCTTGCGGCCTTGACCAGCTTGGCATCTGCGTCGCCCGGGAGTCTGTCGGCCTGTCGGGCGAGTTCCAGCAGGCGGCGATGGGTGGCCTGTTCCGGTGTCAGCTCGTCACCAGGGTCGCTTCCGGGCGTTACGTCGGCCGGCTCGCCCGACTCGACATCTTCCTGGTCCAGGACCATCCGTCGGCCCACCTCGTCGGCCTCTTCCCAACTCTCTGTGTCGGCCGAGGCCGAGCGGCTGCGCAGCGTGGCGGCCGCGGCGGCGGGACTCGATGCCAAGGACCGCAGAAGGGCCAGCGCAGACCACCAGCGGACGCGAACACGGTGCTGGCCGCCCGAGCGGTCGGCCACGATCTCGCGTGCGTAGCTCAGCACCCGCTCGAAGAGGTTCTTGTACTCGGGAGACAGCTTGTAATGTTCTTCCCGATCCTCCCGGTCGGGGAAGACCGTCTCCTTGTCCAGGAAGTGGCGGATGTCGGCGCGGCGGCGTTGGACGAAGTGGGCGGCGAGCCGGCGGCGATGCCTCTCGTTCTCCGGGCCGCCCAAGTCTTCGGGCAGGTTGGCGAAGTCCTGGTTCAGGAAGCACAGCAAGGACCGGAATGTCCCTTCCTTCCCGCTGTGAGGCGTGGCCGTCACGAAGATCATGTGGCGCTGAGGGTTGTCGGCCAGCGCCTTGACGAGCGTGTATCGCTGGTGCCGACCGCCGCGCGGGTTCTCCTCCCAGGCCGCCGAATGGGCCTCGTCCACGATGACGAGTTCGGGGCAGGTCCGTATGAACTCGTCTCGCCGCCGGTCCGACTTGATGTAGTCGATGGAAACGACGGTGAAGGGGTGCACGTCGAAGACCGACTCATCGCTGCGGCACTCGCGCTCCAGCCTGCGAACCGTGCCCGGCAGGACGAGCCGGGCGTCGATGTGGAACTTCTCCACCAGTTCCCGCTGCCACTGTTCGGCCAAGTGGGGCGGACAGAGAACCGTCAACCGCTGGCATTCGCCCCGGTCGAGAAGCTCACGGGCGATGAGGACGGCCTCAATGGTCTTGCCGACACCCACGTCGTCAGCAACCAGGAGTCGAATGGGGTCGAGTTGGAGGGCCATCAGAAGGGGCACGAG
>DSDH01000731.1 GCA_011055475.1 Phycisphaerales bacterium
ATCCGCATGGGCCGGACAACGGATTCGTAGGGAAGGCCGGCGATCACGTGTGTCACGCGGGCCGGCAAGTCGATCTTGCCTTGAGCCCCCACGGTGATCCCCTGGTAGATCACCCCATTGGCCAGCACATCAACAACCCGTCCCCACAAGTGCGGAACCAGATAGAATGACGAGGCCGAGACATACACTGTGACCTTGCTGTTCTCCCCGGTGGTGGGGCCATCGGCCAGTTGTATCCAGGACTTGTCGCCCGCGACCGCCGCAACTTGGTATTCCCCCGACGGCAACGGACCGCTGGTGACTTCAACGACAACATGGTCCCCGGTCTGAAACCCCTCGAAGATTCCGTAGGGCCCAGTGATTCGTTGATTGCTGGGAGTGTAGTTCAAGCCCGAGCCGATGAAGCCGTCGAACACGCCCGTGGAGTCCGTGAAGCACCAGCCTTGCGGCTTGTCCCCATGATCCAGCGGGGCAAGCCGTTCAATGAGAACGCGGTAGTTGCCGGCAGCACCATAGGCGCGCTTTGAGGCGATCCACACCTGATCCTCACTAGAGGTGGGAACCACACAGACCGCCAGGATCGGATCGGCACTTTCGTGTAAGCCCCACGCCTGAACATCATGGTCGGGCTCATACGTCATGCTGGCCAGCGTCCCGTCGCCGAGAACGCACCAGAGCGTCGTCAAGGGCTGCGTCTGCACGGCAATCTGCGTGATTCCCGCCTTGGCGATGTGCTCCGCCAGGATCGTCGCGTCCCGCGCCTGATAGGCGTCGGACTCGAAGCGATACTGCAAGTTCAGGGCCTTGCACCCGTCACGGGCGACGAAGAACACCCCATCGTGCATCATCACCGCCTGGACGGGGGCGCTGCCATAGCCGCTCTCCTGTTCCTGCTCCAGGTTCGTCGCGCTGAGCAACTTGCCTTCCGCAGGCCGCAGGACATGCTCCGCCCCCCGCGTCCCAATGAGCAGGGCCGCCGAAGACGCCCGAATCCAACGGATGGCGTTCTGGTTGCCCGACATGAGCACGTAGGAGTCGGCGTCGTCCTCAAGCGGCCCGAGACGCATGTTGTGGTAGTCCCCCACGCGCGACCGCCAGACCGTCTGCGGCTCGGCCGTGGAGCCCCCGTAGACAATCCGATTCGCGCTCGCCTCGACGGTGGCCGGATAGCCGTTCTTGTCACTCCACGCCCCCTCGGCCCAGTACGTCGTGGCGTCCGTGGAATACAGCTCCTCGACGACCGTGATATCCACCGAACGCGGATTGTTGTACGCTGTGATTCGGACGATCCCGTCGATCTTATTGGCATAGGAGGAGTACTTTACGTAAGCGGTCCCCGGCCACGTGGCGGACGATACGATCCGGATATAGACCTCGTGCTCGTGCACCTCCTCGGAGAGCGACACGTTGGCCGGAGCGGCCGATCCGTCACTCCGGAACGTGCGGATCGTCTCCCACGCGCCCTCGGCCCCCACGCGTTTCTGCAGGAATAACCGCCCCGTCCAGGTCCCGTGAGCGGTCAAGACAAAACCTTGCATCACGCGCAGCGGCTTGGTTTCCATGTTCCCCGCATTGACATCGACGGAGACCGCGCAATCCTCGGCGTTCCGGTAGTGGCTGACCCGCATGAGCGAGCCCACCATGTTCGACGAGAACACGGACGGGATGAAGTACACATCCGCCGTGTCGTCACCCGTCGAGACCGCCTGCGAACATTCGATCCAGGCGGCGTTGTGCGACTTGGCCGTCACCTCGTAGTAGTCGGAGGTCAAGCCGGATCCGGCCGCCGCAAGGTAGACCCAATCCCCCACCGCGACCTTGTTGAAATCGCCCACCGAGCCGGTGACCCTCTTGTCCGCGTGAGTGTAACTTGCGCCAGTCACATCGGCCGTGCCCCCCCTTACGACCGTCAGCGTGCCCGTGCCCGTCGTGACATCGCAGGCCAGCAACGTGTCCGTGTCATTCTCGGCCAGGAATGGGCCGCCCTCGAACATGATCTTTTCCAAGCGCCAGTCGTGCGAGCCGTACCGCTTCAGTTGGTGCGGCGGATAGGAGCTATGGACCAGCCAGAGAACGTCGTTCATCTGAATGTATTGCAGGCCCGCGAGGTCGGTCTCCTCATACGGCGAGGCAATCGAGAAACGGGCAAACGTCTTGATCGGCGTGCTGTGCCAGGGATGTGTGTAATGAATCTCGGACGGCATGAGACTCCACTTGGTCCAGTCCCACGGGCCGGTCACCCCATCCTCAAGGCACAGATATGGGTCGTTGTTGTACAGGACCGCGTCATTGATGTTATAGACGTTGTACGAATCATAGGTAGGCAAGTCCCACACGTCGTATCCGATAGGCCACGGGCTGTCTCCCGCTTCATAGACTCGGATATACTTGTGGCCCAGCTCGATCACGTATACCTGATCGACGGAGTACGCGAAGGGAATGAGCCGGACGGCCTGTCTGTTCCAGTCCAAGGCACCCACTTTGAAGGTCCCTGATCGGCGCACGGCCGCCCCATAGGGCGTCGGAAGCATGTTTCGCAACGTCCGACACCCTTGGTGATACTTCGCCAGGTCGCTGCGCCCGTCGAGCAACGGGCTTAGCTCACCGGCGTTGAAGCTGCGCACAATCGGATCAAAGCGCATATCAAATATTTTTGCTTTTTGCTATTTGCTATATTACGGGTACGGTACCCATTCGTGCAACCACCAGCGGGCATATTCACTCAGGTCATGCAGATCGACGCGGCCGTCCTCGGTCAGATCGCCCGCGAGTTCCATGGAGCGACGGACACGACAGTTGCTCGCCGCATGAATCCAGGTGATCGGTATCTTCAAGGCGTCCGGATCATCACGATCCCGAAGCCAGTTCAGGCACAGGATACAGATGAAGGGCATGCCGAATTCGCGTTCGACGATCTTGACCAGACTCGTCTGCACATGGCCGTCACGCGGCAGGACCCCGGGGATGCAGTCGTTCGGATCGACCATCGCCAACGAGGGCCGATGACAGACCAATAACAACCCGACGATACAGGCGGCAATATTCGCCGTGACATTCTGTCGCGATCCTTGGGCCATTCCATCTCTAAAGCAAATATCAAATATCAAAGATCAAATATTTTTCTTCCGTTCCATGGCCGTCCGCCACGCCTGTAGACGCCTTGACTGCCCCGTACTCCACCGATAGTGATCGTTTTCCGGAATCGCGTACACCCAGCCCGGGACGACGCCGTTCATCTCCGCCACCAGTAGACCGATATTTTCATCGCTCATCGGCTCGGTCGGAATCGGATCTCCCGCTCGGCCGGCCTGCTGAAACGCCTTCTTGTTGTTCTCCACGGAGGCCAACGGCCCGGCATGGCAGATCCAGCCGGGTTTATGCTGTCGCATCCGGTCGCACCAGCCGGCGTCCCACGGTACCCGCTCCCCGTCGGCAACGGTCGTCAATATCTCCTCGATCTCCGGCCAGATCGGCTCGGCGAACTCGGGCGTCACGTGAGATACATGGGCGATCATCAGGGCGTCCGGCCCCGCCGCCTCTCGAATCGCGGCGATAAGCCATTGGGATGCCTCTCGGTTCGGCAGCAGGCCATCGAAGTACCAGCCATCCACCCCCATAACCAGCAGATCGAGGTAGGTCTGGACTATGCTCTCGGTGTGACCGGCCCGCTTGAATCCGTAGTACGGCGACACGTACAGGGCCACCTGGCCGCCGTGGGCGTGCGCCGCTGCCGCGAACCGCTCAATCTCGTCCCGCCGCCATGGAAGGTAGGGCCCCTCCGGTCGGTTGCCCGTGTCGCAGTGAAACCAGTCCTCATGCAGGACGAACCGCCGGTCTGGCCCGAAGCCGACCCAGTCGTCCGGCGGCAGCAG
>DSDH01000640.1 GCA_011055475.1 Phycisphaerales bacterium
CCTGCGCGGCCAGGGCTTGGCGACCTTCGACGCCGCGGTCCTGGGCGTGTACGTTCATGGACTGGCCGGCGACCTGGCCGCCGCGCACCTCGGCCAGATCGGCCTGATCGCTACCGATCTGGTCGATCATCTGCCGGCGGCTTTTGTAGAGCTGTCGCGCCGCGACGATGACGCCGAGCCGGCCTGACGCGCACCAACGCCCGCAATTCCCAGGACGACGTCTCTGTGCATTCGCCCGACCTGAAATTTTTCATGATGATTTTGCATCGCACGTCCGAGAATGCAGGTCCCGCCAGCACAGGGCGGCGCGATTTCTCGGCCCTTGCCGGAAGATAATCTGGGCACCCGGAGCGTGGTTGCTCGGGACCTGAGGTTTCGTATGGTTTATACGGCATGGAGCCGAAAACCACGGTCTTTTTGCAACGTAGAAATAGCGGCGAGAACGAGGGCGTGTGTATGAGCAGCAAGACGACGGCGGTACACGTTACACACGAGGCCATTGGAAAAATCGGGGGGATCGGGGCCGTCCTGGAAGGCCTTCTGACCACCCCGAGTTACGCACAGCGGATCGGCCGCACGATCCTGGTCAGCCCGCTCTTCAGCACCGAGGGCGACGTGGCCACGCGCCTCGGACCGGATGGGGAGGTGTTGTATTCATCGCCGGATGGACGCATCCCTCCAAATTACGCGCGTACGTTCCGTCCGATCGAGGATGCCTTCAACGTGGGGATTGTCTACGGACGGCGCACGTTCCAGAATCCGGGCACGGGCGTGAAGAGCTCCCCCGAGGTGCTTCTGATCGACATCACGCGGATGGACCCGGCGCCGATCAACGAGTTCAAGGCGCGGCTGTTCAACGAGTTCGGCATTCGATCCAATCTGTACGAGCACCTGTGGGAGTACGAGCAATACGTGCGGATCGGGCCGGTGGCGATCGCCGCGCTCAAGGCGATCGGCGCCGCCGACCGGGGCGATGCGACGATCATCGTCGCTCACGAGTTCATGGGCATGCCCACCGCTCTGGCCGCGATGCTCGATCCGTACGACTTCCGGACGGTCTTCTATGCCCACGAGGTCGCGCCGATGCGTCACATCGTGGAAACGCATCCCGGCCACGACACGATGTTCTACAACGTGCTCAAGCGGGCCCTGGAGAACGATCTGTACGTCAACGAGGTCTTCGGCGACCAGAGCTTCAACTTTAAATACGCCCTGGTCGACGCCGCTCGGCATTGCGACAACATCCTGGCCGTCGGCGACTGCGTGGTCGACGAGCTGCGATTCCTGGCGCCGGAGTTCCGCATCGCCGATATCAGCCTGACGTACAACGGCATTCCCGCCTGGGAGATCACGCTCGCTGAGAAGCACCAGTCCAAGGAGCGCCTCCAGCAATACGCGCAAAACCTGTTGGGCTGGCGGCCCGACTTCATCTTCACGCACGTGACGCGGATGGTGCCCAGCAAGGGGCTGTGGCGGGACCTGCGCGTGCTGGAGCACGTCGATCAGGAGTTTCGCACACAGGACAAAACCGCGGTGCTGTTCGTCCTCAGCACCGAAATCGGCAAGCGCCGCGAGCGCGACATCTACGGCATGGAAGCGGGGTACAACTGGCCCGTCGCCCACCGCGAGGGCCTGCCCGATCTGTCCGGCGGGGAGGCGGCCTTTTACACCGGCGTTCAGGAGTTCAACGCCAAGAGCAGCCACGTCAAGGTGATCTATATCAACCAGTTCGGTTTCGACCGGCCGTGCTGCGGCTGGCGCGTGCCCGAAGACGTGGAGTTCATGGACATCCGCAAGGGCTCGGACGCCGAATTCGGGCAGAGCATCTACGAACCGTTCGGGATCGCCCAGCTCGAGGTGCTCGCCTTCGGCGGCCTGTGCATCGTCACCGATGTTTGCGGCTGTGCCGGCTTCGTGCGCGACGTCGCCGACGGCAAGCCCGTGCGAAACGTCATTTTCGCAGATTACACGCGGGCCGACGAACTGGACGCGTGGGATATCGAAGACTTCAAGCAGTTGGACCGCGGCGCCCGCGACCGCATCGAGCATCGCATGAGCGAGAAAGTGGCTCTCGAATTGTGCGCCCGTCTGCCGCAGAACGACGATGAGGCGGTGGCCATGCTCCGCGGCGGTTACGACCTGGCCCGACACATGAGCTGGGAGGCCGTTTTCCAGCGGTACGTCTGGCCGGGGCTCGAGCGGGCCATCCGCCATTCGCGGGCGGCGCGATTCAATAAGTCGGCCTAGCCGAGGCGACCTGAGCCGGCCTGGACACCGGCCCCAGGATCGAAAAACCCGACCCCGCAGGCCCATCTGCGGGGTCTTCTTTTTGCGCTGGCCGGTTCTTTCCGTCTGCCGGTTGACGGCCTGCGGCCATCGGCATAGAATGCGCCCCGCTACACGCAATCGCAAACTGTTTACCCTGCCGGAGACGGTGAACCTATGGATGGGAAGAGAACGCCCTTTTACGCGAACCATCGAGCGGCCCAGGCACGAATGGTGGATTTCGCCGGCTGGTCCATGCCCATCCAGTATCCGGCCGGAATCCTCGCCGAGCATCTGGCCACGCGCAAGGCCTGCGGACTTTTTGACGTGTCGCACATGGGGCGATTCGGCATTCGCGGGGCTGGGGCCCTGCCGTTTCTTCGCCGCGTGCTGACCAACGACGTGGCCGCCCTGCCGCTCGGTTGCAGCCATTACACGATTCTGGCCGACGAGGCCGGCGGGGCCATCGACGACGCCTATCTGTACCGCTTCGTGGACCATGAGTATCTGCTGGTGGTCAACGCCGCCAACAAGGACAAGGATTGGGCTCATCTGGAAGAGCACGCCGACGGTTTCGCCGACGTGGTCATGGAAGACCTGACGCCCGAGTACGCGATGCTCGCCGTGCAGGGTCCGGCCTCGGAGGTCATCCTGAGCGGCCTGGTCGAAGACGGCGCCCTGCCCGAACCGGGACGCAATCACCTGAGCCGGGCCCGCCTGTGCGGCGCCGAGGTGCGGGTCGCTCGAACGGGCTACACGGGTGAGCCGGTGTGTTTTGAATTGTTCTTGCCGGCCGAGGCGGGAGACGGCATCTGGGACGCCCTGGTGTCGCGCGGGGCCGAGCCTGTGGGCCTTGGGGCGCGGGACACGCTCCGCCTGGAGGCCGGTCTGCCTCTGTACGGGCACGAATTCGGAACCGACCCGGAAGGTCGGCCGATCCCCATTCTGGCCTGTCCGGCGGCGCGGTTCGGCGTAAACCTGGACGAATCCAGAGGAGACTTCGCAGGCCGAGCGGCCCTGGCCCGACAGATGCGGGCCCTTGAAGGGTTCCGTCGCGGCGATATGAGCGGCCTGGAGGTTTTGCCCCGGCGGATGCGCCCGCTGACGCTGCTGGATCGTGGAGTCACCCGCGCCGGCGACGTCGTCGTTCGCGATGAGTGCGTCGTCGGATACGTCACCAGCGGCACCATGGTGCCGTACTGGCACTACCGACGGGATCATGAGCAGGTTGTGCTGGAGGATACACATGGCCTGCGGGCCGTGGCCCTGGCTCTGATCGATAGCCGGATGGGCCCGGATGAACGGGTGCACGTGCGGGTGCGCAACCGCCTTATCGAGGCCATGATCGTGCGGCGGAATCTTGAAAACCGAAACGGGCCGGTCAGCTACGCGGTGCTGCCGGACGAATGAACCAACCAACGCCGGCGCGACCGGCCTTGGAACAGGAGAGCGAATCATGGGTGAGCAGGACCTGCGGTTCACGGAAACACACGAATGGGCGCGTCTGGAGGACGGACTGGTCACCGTCGGGCTCAGTGCCTATGCCCTGGAGCAACTGGGAGAGGTCGTCTAC
>DSDH01000441.1 GCA_011055475.1 Phycisphaerales bacterium
CTCGTCTACGCCAAGGACCTCTTGACCGAGGTGGGACGCACGGATGAGGAGTTCCGCCTGCGCGACAAGATCCGGCCGGCGTATTTCGTGCCCGAAAGCAAGCCCCTTCGGGCGCTGCTGCACGAGTTTCAGAATCAGAAGCTGCATATCGCTGTGGTGCTGGATGAATATGGCGGCACCGCCGGGATCGTGACGATCGAGGATATTCTTGAAGAATTAGTCGGTGAGATCGCCGACGAGTACGAGCCGATGCCGGTCGAGTCGATGCAGCGTCTCGACGAGCACACCATCGAGATCGACGCCCGCACCTACGTCGACGACCTGAACGACGAGTTCGACGTGACCCTGCCGGAGGACGACGACTACGACACGGTCGGGGGGTTCGTGTTCAGCCACCTCGGCTACATTCCCAAGACGGGCGAGACGTTCGAGTACGGCAACCTGCGGTTCACGATCATCGCGGCCGAATCGCGGAAGATCAACCGCATCCGCATCGAGAAGAAGCCCGTCGAGGATTTTTCCGGTGCCTCCTGAGCCATGCTGACCAAGGACCAGGTCGTTTGCCTGCGGACGGTGGCATACTCCGAGACGTCGCAGATCGTGACGTTGTTCGGCCGGTCGACGGGCAAGTTTGACGCCATCGCCAAGGGGTCCCGCCGGGCCAAGAGCGCCTTTGAAGGCCCCATCGAGGTGTTCGCGTTCGGCCAGGCCGTGTTTTCGCCGCGGTCACAGGGGCTGGCCACCCTGACGGAGCTGCAACAGGCGCCTCGCTTTGTGGGGTTACGGCGGCGATTTCATGGCTTGCAGTGTGGTCTTTGCGGTGTGGAGCTGCTCGACGCCCTGACCGAGCCGTACGATCCGGACCCGGCCCTGTTCGATCAAGGGGTGGCGTTCCTGGAAGACCTGCAAACCTTCACCGATGAGGCCGACGACCTGCGCCGGCTGATCGTGTTCCAGTGGGGCCTGCTGCAGGCGATCGGTGGCGGGCTGGTTTTGACGCATTGCGCCAACTGCCGGGCCCCCTATACGGGCCACTGGCCGCGGGCGTACTTCAGCAGCACGGCCCAAGGGCTGGTGTGCCCGGACTGCGAGCCTGCCTTCGTGGACCGGCTGGCGCTGGATCGCTCCTCTGTTGCATGTCTGACCGAGCCGCGTCGCCTCAAGGAGGCGGCCGAGCCCACGCTAAGGCGCATCGAGACCCTTCTACTGGAGCATTTCTCAAATCTGCTGCATCGACGGCCGAGGACCGCCGCGTTCTTCCTGGGCGGGCGCGACGGTCAGCGGACCTGATTATTCGTACCCCGCAGCGTGTTGAGGGCGTGATTGGCGACGCGCACCACGTACTTGTTGTCGCGGTC
Organism: Phycisphaerales bacterium; assembly: GCA_011055475.1. GTDB lineage: Bacteria > Planctomycetota > Phycisphaerae > Sedimentisphaerales > Anaerohalosphaeraceae > DSDH01. The sequence goes on from DSDH01000441.1 coordinate 1,359, forward strand.
GGCCAGGGCGCGTCGCAGGGCTTCAACCGCCGGCCGGGCGTCGGGTCCCATCTCGTCGAGCACGGTCGCCGCGTGCAGACGCACCCATTCCTGCGGCCCCCGCAACTCCGTCGTCAGGATCTCCAGGGCCTCATCGGTGTGGCCGAGTTTCGCCAAGGCCCGCGCTGTGGCCACTCGCACCACGGGCGATGCATCCTGCGCGGCCACGTTCAGGAACTGCAGGGCCGGCACGGCCACGGCGCCCAGGTTCCCCAGGCCGATCGCGCCCCAGTAGCGGAACGCCGGGTCGGAGTGACGCAACGCGTCGGTCAATCGCGATACGTGGGTCAGGTTGGGCCGGCCCGCGATGCTCGCCAGGTAGAACAGGTCACGCCGCCGGTGCTCGCGATCCAGGGCCAGACCCATATCGTACCGCGTGCCGTACCGCTCTTCGCCCGCGACCAGCTCCGGCTCCGGGATCAGGCCCAGGTCACGCGTGGCCAGCATCCACCCCACGTGGGCGGCCCGCATCTGCTGCAGGATCATGGCGTACCGCGGGTCCTCGGCGACGTTGTGCACCTCGTGCGGGTCGACGGCCAGGTCGTAGAGTTCTTCGATGGGCTTGGTGTCCGCCATGAACTGTTCGGCCTCCGGCGGCAGTTGCCCGGCGGCGTGGAGCCGCCGCAGCTCGGCCATCACCGGGTCGGCCTCGGCGGTCTGCACGTGCTGGAAGTACGGCTTGTAGGGCTCATAGTTGCGGACGTAGCGGTAGCGCGTATCCCGCACGGCGCGGACGATGTCGTAGCGTTCATCCATGCGGTCGCGGGCCTGGAACACGTATCGCCGCTTGGCGGGCACATTGGGCCCCAGGAACGCACGGCCCTGGATGGTCGAGGGTATGGGCAGGCCGGCAAGGTTCAGCACCGTCGGGGCGAAATCCACCGAGCTGATCAGCTCGGTCTCGACCGTGCCGCCAATGCCCTGCGTGCCGACGCGGAAGCGCGCCGGGATGCGGACGATCAAGGGGATTCGCGTTCCTGAATCGTAGCACCAGCGCTTGGCGCGGGGCAGGCCCGGCCCGTGGTCGGCCCAGAAGAAGACGATCGTCTCCTCAGCCAGGCCGGCCTCGTCCAGCTCGCGCAGGCGGTCGGCCACCCAGTAGTCCATCGCGGTGACCAGCTCGTAGTACTTGGCCCATTGCTTTCGCACGATGGGCGTATCGGGCCAGTAGGGCGGCAACGGCAGGGCGTCGGGATCCTGCCGCTGGTCATCGGTCAGCCGGGCGGTGCGTTCCGCGTGGCCGGCGTCGTCGAGTCGGATCGACCCCTCGTGCGTACCGGTGTAGTTGAACACGGCGAAAAAGGGCTGCTCCGGCTTCGGCCGGTTCTTCCAGTGCGCTTGGTTGCTGGACTCGTCCCACGTGCCCTCGGGCGCGCGGAAGTTATAATCCTGCTTGGCGTTGTTGGTGCAGTAGTAGCCCGCGTGCCGCAGCAGTTCGGGAAAGCAGCGGATGCGGACCGGAATCTTCGGCAGGACCGACCGATCCACACCCTCGCCGCCGGCCCGCATGTGGTGCGTGCCCAGCGTCGTGGGGTAGAGGCCCGTGATGATGCTGGAGCGGGTCGGCGCGCACACGCCGGTTACGGCGAACGCGTTCCGATAGAGCACGCCCTGCGCCGCCAGGGCGTCCAGCGTGGGCGTATAGGCGTGTGGGTCGCCGTAGCAGCCCAGGTGCGGGCCCGTGTCCTCGCAACTGAGCCACAGAATATTGGGACGTGGATAGGGCGTCTCAATCGGGCCGGGGTCCGCCGGCTCGCGGTCCGCATCGATGCATCCCGCCAGACCCATGCAGCCGCCGGTCCAGCCCATCCACCTGAGAAACTCACGGCGCGTCTTGGCCGATGTCATCGCGTCGTCCTCCGATCAAGTCTCGGGGTCGGGGTCAAAAAGGGTGCCTTGCGGCAGATCGGGCCGCTCCCTCGGGGCCAGGCCCAGGTGCTCCATCGCCGCCGCGGTGACCTCGCGTCCCCGCTTGGTGCGCCGCACGAACCCGACCTGCAGCAGGTAGGGCTCGACCACGTCTTCGAGCGTGTCGCGTTCCTCGCCGAGGGTCGCCGCCAGGGCCTCGATTCCGGCCGGCCCCCCGTCGTACACCTCGATCAGGGCCTTGAGAAACGCCCGGTCCAGGTCGTCCAGCCCCAGCGTGTCGATCCGCTCCATGGCCAGCGACTGTTCGACAATGGCCTCGGTCAGGCGGCCGGTGCCCTTGACCTGTGCGTAGTCGCGGACCCGCTTGAGCAGACGGTTGGCGATGCGGGGTGTGCCGCGGCTTCGGGCGGCCATGAGGCGCAGGGCCTGAGGCGTGGTCTCGAGCTCCATGCACCGCGCCGAACGGGCCAGGACGTCGGTCAGCTCCTCGACGCTGTAGAACTCCACGTGATAGATCATGCCGAACCGGCCTCGCAACGGCGCACTGAGCAGGCCGGCCCGC
>DSDH01000562.1 GCA_011055475.1 Phycisphaerales bacterium
GCTGATCGTGGGCGAGACACGGATCATCCCGGCGTTCTCGGCCAAGTACGGGGACGTCGGCAAGGGCGACAAGATCATCGAATTCACGGACAATTTCTACGCCAACACGGCCGGCCATGAGAAGCAGCCCGAACTGTGCATCGGGCGGATCATCGGCAATGAGCCCGAGCGGCTGAGGACTCCGATCGAGGCGACCTTGGGCATCCTGGATGGAACGCGCGACTTCAACCAGTCGCACGCACTGATTGTCAGCGGCCGCCCCCGCGGGGCCAGCGGCACGGCCACCTGGATCAACTTCAACAGGGAGAGAAACCGCATCGAGCGACGGATCGACGACAACTGGAGCCACACGACGGAGCTGGATGAACCCAGCGAGACCGAGTGGATCGACGCGATGGTGGGCAAGGACGTGATCCACTTGGCCGCCCACGGGTGGGAAAACGGGATGGACGTCCTGCACGATACGACCGTGCGCGACACGTGGGATCCGGGCGTGACGGCCCCGCTGGTGTTCGCCAATTCGTGCCTGACGGGGCGCTACCCGCCGACGCGGTGCCTTGCTGAACGGTTCCTTGACAAGGGGGCCTCGGCGTACATCGGCGCCACGGAGGTCAGCTACGGCCCCTATTGCCGGTATCTGGCCGAGGGCTTTTGGGAGCGTTTTGACGTGGGCTATACCGCCGGTCGCGCGCTGAAGGAGGCCAAACGCAACCGCATGGGCGACACGAGCTACGCCAAATACAACTCGGCGATCTATCATCTGTACGGTGACCCCAAGCTGGAGCCCGTGGTGGCTCCTCCATCGGAGAAAGACGTCCCACCCCCGCCGGCGGACAACGACATCCAGGGGCCGGTGGACTCGGTCCAGGTGAAGGTTCCCATGTACGAGGTGGACTCCTATCCGAGCGGCGAGCAGGAGGCCACGATTCCGGGTGGGGACATGCTGCTGGTCCCCGGTAAGCCCATGGTGCCCTGCTATCCCGTAATGGTCCATTTCCCGGCCGGATATCAGGTGCAGGATGTGCGACTTGGCGAGCACGGCGGCCTTTCCACGGACTCGCTCAACCTACCCATCACCGAAGCGGCGGAATATGATCTCTCGACGCCGCCACAACCGCCGGACCCGGATGATGAGTGGTTCCCCAGCGAGGACCTGCAGTGGTCCATCGTTCAGGAACCGGACGGCGGGACCACACTGGTGATTCGGCTGTACCCGTTCCAGGCGAATCCGAGTACGACGCACGTGCGTTTCTGGGATACGTGCCGCCTGGAGATCGACTACGTGTCCACGTCGGTCCGGATGCGTCACTTGGCCGTCGAGCGTGGTTCGGTAGCGCCGGGCGAGACCGTCCGCTGGGATCTGGCGGTTGAGAACACCGGCCTGAAGGTCACGGACGTGCTGGTGGAATCCGTCATCCGTACACCCGATGACACAATCGTGGGGGGACTTCCGATCCGACGGTTGCGTTCGGTGCAGGGACTGGCCACGCTGGAGCAGGAGTGGGACAGCGGCGATTGTGACCCGGATTTCCTGACGGTTGAGGTCTCGTTGCGAAGCCTGTCCGGATGCCTTGTGGATCGTCGAACCGCTGGCGTGACGCTGGGCCGCGCGGAGGCGGTGCTCGATAGCGTCGTGGTGAATCCGCCCTGCTTCGAGGCTGGCGAGGGCCTGACGATCACCGCCACCGGGCGCAGCATCGGCGAGCGCCCCACGGGGGGCACGGTCGTGCTCGGTGTATACAACGATCAGGGGGGGCTGATCGAACAGCTCAGCGAGGACTTCACGGATGTCGCCCCGGGCGAACCGATCGTGGCCGCCCTGCCGTACAAGGCAACCTTGCCCCGAGGCCAAGTCACCTTGCGAGGCTCCATCCTGTACGAAGGCGTCGCCACCGATGTGGTCATCTGGCCTCCCACGGGCGCGGGAACCGATGGTGATCTCGATGGCGATGGCCGCGTGGGGCTGGCGGATTTCGCGATTCTGGCCACGGCCTGGCTGGACTACATCGAGCAAGCGGACATCGCCCCGCCGGGCGGGGACTGTCGAGTGGATCAATTGGATCTATCGGTGCTGGCCCAGCAATGGATGAGCCTGTAGCCCGCTGCACCGGCGGTGCGGGCCAGGGGCACACCCCTGCTTGCTCGCCGTTGTCAAAGGTCTTGCCCTGTGTATGGCCGGAAACACCTTTGCGTCGTCGTCTGAGGCCGGCGTCGAACCTACAAACGCCCGCCATGCAGAGCCCTCCGTAGCATAGGATACCTCGCCCGCCCACCTCCCGACTCTGCTCTACACGGCGCTGCTTGCCGGATCTCCTGCACGTATCGGCACTGTGAATAACGCTGCCTTGATCTTCAATTACGGCAGATCTGCCCGAATCGACGCGCTTCCTTGTTGCCCGCTTCCCGAAATTTGGCCCGTTCAAAACGCAAGAAATCTGATAGAATCTTTCGGTATATGAGGATGCCGGACCCGTGGAGGACAGGATCATGGCCATTGACGATTCGTGCAGGACACCGGACGGTTCACGCGTGGATCGTCGCCGTTTTCTCAAGGCGACCGCGGCCACGGCGGCGATGAGCCCGTGGCGATCGGCCCTGCCGATCATGGCCGGACCCTTTGACGACAACGACTACCTGAGACTCATTCCCGAGGACAAGCGCCTTCGACCGGATTGGGTGCGGTCCCTCTTCGAGCGCGGCCGCAAGGAGGTGTACTCCGATCCCACGGCCTTGGGCCATATCGGCATGCCCATCGGGGGCCTGTTTGCCGGAACGGTCTACCTGGGTGGGGATGGCCGACTGTGGCTGTGGGACATCTTCAACCGGGATCAGGAAGGCATCGCCCCACGCATGGTGGAATACAAGGGTGAACAAGTCACCACGCGCAACGGGGCCAACTACATAGAACCGGCCAAGCCGGTCAGCCCGTTCCAACAGGGATTCGGTCTGCGTGTCGGCAACCGCCAGATTCCCTTCAGCTTGGATGGCTTCAGGACAGTGACGTTCCAAGGAGAATATCCGCGGGCGATTATCCGGTACGAAGACGCGGAAGCTCCCGTCACCGCGCAACTGGAGGCCTTCTCGCCCTTCGTCCCTTTGTCCGTGGAGGAATCCTCGCTGCCGGCCACGGTATTGCAGTTTACCGTCCGCAATACCGGCTCGGAGACGCTGGATGTGCAGGTCTACGGGCATCTCCAGAACCCCGTGTGCCTGGATACCCACGGCCGCGTCAGCGGACGCCTACACAATCGCATCGTTCGGCAGGAGGGATTCACGGCCCTGGTCTGCAGCGCCGAGCCGGTCGAGGAAGACCAGGGCGTTATCCGGCCGGATATTCTCTTTGAGGATTTTGAGAAGGACCGCTACGAAGGATGGACGGTCACGGGCTCGGCCTTCGGCAAGGGGCCGATCCGCATGACCGATATCCCGGACTACCAGGGCGATGTCCAGGGCGCCGGCCGGCGCGTGGTCAACTCGCATGCCGCCGCCCCAGGAGACAGCGTCGGCGAAAAGGACGGCCACACGGGGACCCTGACCAGTCCCGACTTCACCATACAAAGGAAATACATCACCTTCCTGATCGGAGGCGGCGCCCACGAGGGCCGGACCTGCGTCAACCTGTTGGTCGACGGCAAGATCGTGGCCTCCCTCACCGGCAGGAACAACAATCGCATGGAGCGCACGCTCTTTGACGTGCGGGGTCACGAGGGCCGAACGGCGCAACTGCAAATCGTGGATGACTACGGCCAAGGATGGGGCAACATCGGCGTGGACCACATCGTCTTCACGGATCGCAAACCCGATCCCGCCAAGCTCGAAA
>DSDH01000033.1 GCA_011055475.1 Phycisphaerales bacterium
GCCCGCTTGTCGCCACCGAAGGCCCTGGGGCTGCTTTTCTCGGACCTCGTCGCCGAAGGCCTCGCCTGGCCCGAGTCCACAAAGGTCCCTCGCGGTTCGATGGCCCCTGGCCACCAGGGTCCGCGGACCCGAACCTTGTATCGGTTGACCGGCCAGGACATGTAAGGCCGTGCCCACAGAAACCTGCCCTACCCTTCGTGCCCCGCACGAACGTGCGAAACCGCATGGCCATACGTGGACGAGGTCATGGGCCTGAGCCGCGACGACCGCCTCGCCGACGGCCCCGCCCAGGCCGCCCGCTGGCTCACCGCCCGCCTCGCCGACGAACCGGCTTACGGTAGCGATGTCCTCCGTGAGGCGGCGGACGAAGGCTTCGCCAAGTCGACCGTCCAGCGGGCTGCCCAACACCTGGGGGTACAAAAGATCCGCTCAAAAGATGATGGCAATCGATTTCTCTGGTCCCTCTGTTTTGACCCCGACGCATCTGATGGATGCAGACGAAGAGATCGTCGTTAATTAAGGAAATCTGGAAGTGGGCCAATTTTGTTAATATAGGAGTTATACGATGAGCAGAAAGGCTTGCTTTGCCAAGAGGGGGCTAAGAGGGTTTTAATGAGAAGGTGAAAAGCTGAGAAGGTCCTTGTTTTTGGCCTGAAAATGCACATTTTGACCGACCAGACGATGCCAGGTTGAGAACATGCGTTCTTCGCCGGGAAACGCATGTTCTCATGTTCTCAACTTCTCAGTTCCCCCCCCACTCGCCGTCATCCCGACCGCAGGGCCGAAGGCCCGCAGTGGAGGGATCGGTTCGAACAGCCCTTCCGCAAGGCACCCGACGCGGAGCCGCAGCATGCTCTCCAATGGGGGCGAACGTTGATCTGCAGCCCTTCAACGCCATGACGCAACCCATCAGTCGGCCAATGCCATGACGCAACAACATCAGCGGTGTCGCTTCGCGACGCAGAAGAGCAGAAGAACGGATTCCTCGCCTCCCCGGTGCTTCGCTCTGCTTCGCACCGCGTCGCTCGGAATGACGATGATGGGGCCACCCGATGCACGACCATGGACAGGACGAACGGCACGCATGGGCAGGACAAGCCACAGAGAATCACAGAGACCACAGAGCCGACGTGGGCCGGGTTGCCTCTGTGCCCTCTGTGGTAAACACCATGCCCCGCGAGGACCAGCCGGGTGGCATGCACGTGGTGAACACCGCGTGGACACAGTCCACCCTACGCACGGACGCGTGCCTGCCATGGAGTCCCAATGGTCGGGTGGCATGCCCACGCTCGTGTGGGCATGTCCTGGCGATACGGGGCGGTCGTCACCACATGGCCACACAAGTGTGGGCATGCCACCCGACGCGTGGTCGCAACCACATCAGCGGTGTCGCTTGTATCTTGGGGGTTGCATCGTGTGGCCCTCGACATGCGACGCGACCGAACTCTTGGTCCGGGGCAGGCTTTGATCCGGGGTCCACGCTCGATGTGCGGTGTGCTCTCTGCACGCAAAGCGTGGATTCCCGCCCGCCAAGGCACGTCGTCGACTTTCGCGGGAATGACAAGAATGGCCCATTTTTCTGGCCCGTACGTTTTTCAACGGACTGCTAGCGGCTCCCGTCCCACAAATACAGCCGCTGCGGCAGGAGCCATTGCTCGAGCGTCTCGCGGTCCAGGCCCAGTGGCGCCCGGCTCTCGGCGCCGAGCACCGAAAGGATCGACAACGGCCGACCATACTCCACCACCCGCGCCTCGGTCACGCCGGCCAGCGTGCAGGCCGTGGCGACGGCCTTGTCGATGTATCCCACGCCGTCAATCATGCCGTTGGCCAGCGCCTCATCGGCCCCGTAGATGCTTCCATCGGCCAGGGTCCGCACGGCGGCGGGCGTGAGTTGCCCCTTACGCCCCTCCGCGACCAGGCCCACGAACCGCTCATACGCCGGGGTGATCAGCTTGTCGCGGAGGTACTGCCGCTGCTCGTCGGTGACCTCGGCAAAGAAGCTCGGCCAGTCCTTCCGCGGGCCCGATTTGATCACCACCGGCTTGACGCCGAGCTTCTCTTCGAGCAGTTCCTGCACCACCATCGTGTTCATGAGCACCCCGATCGAGCCGGTGATCGCCGTCGGCTCGGCGATGATCTTGTCGCACGCCACCGACACGTAATAGCCCCCCGACGCGGCCACGGACTGCATGAACGCCACCACGGGCTTGCCGGTCTCGCGGCGAAACTCCGTGATCGCGTGGTGGATCTGGTCGCTCGCGGCGACCGTCCCGCCCGGTGTGACCGCCCGCAGGATCACGGCGACCACCTTGCGGTCCTCCGCCGCCACCCGCAACTGACGGCCAAGCTCCTGGCTGGCGTTCATGTCGATCATGCCGTTCAGGCGAATCACCGCGATCTTCGTCGAGGCTGGTCCCGGTTCGAGCACCTGCTCGACGACCTGGTCGCTCGACCCGGCCAGAAACGCGCCGCCGGTGGTCGCCGCCAGGCCGGCCATGAGGAGCAGACCCGCGAACAAGAGCACGTTGACCAGCACCGAGAGCATCAGCAACAGCGTCAGGATGATGCGCCAGGGCGAACGCTTCGGCGCACGCGGCTTGCCGCCGCCGGTGCCGCTTGCGGGGCCGGTCGGCGATTCAGGTCGCCCGGGCGCCTCGGATGGGGCCGGCGGCGGGCTCGAAGGTCCATTGTTCGCGGGCGTATGTTCAAAGTCCATGGCGGTTCCTTTCATCTATTACCGATGGAAGCATCCTACCCCGGCCCGCGCCACCTGTCAAACCGAAAGCCTTGACACCTCCCGCCCCCGCCTGATAATGACCCCGCAAACGAGGTCCGTTCATGGCTGACAAGCACAGAAGACGCAAGAAGAAGGCCCCCGTGGCGGTGCAATGGCTGGCGTATGCGGCGCTGCGGCTGGTCGTGGCGATTCTCTATTGCTTCCCCATCCGCTGGAACCTGCGGTTCGCCCGCGTCCTGGGGCGGCTGATGTGGCGGCACTACCACCGGGGCCGTGAGCGGGCCCTGGCGAACCTGCGGGCGGCCTACCCCGACCGGGACCCCGCCTGGCACGAGCAGGTGGGCCGCCGCTCCTTCGAGCAGATCGTGATGCTGGTCATTGACGTGCTCTTCACGCCCCGCCTGGTGCATCGCGACAATTGGGACCGGTACTCAACCTACCACAACATCGAGCGCGTCAAGTGGATGATGCACGGCGGGCAGGGTATGATCCTCGTGGGGGCCCATTACGCCAACTTCGAGATCATCGGGTACCTGCTGGGCGAGTTCGACTTCCGCGTTTACAGCATCGCCCGGCCGCTGGACAACCGCTTCATCAACCGCTGGCTGTACGCCGTGCGGCAGCGCCGCGGCCAGCGCATCATCGACAAGAAGGGCGCGACTGAACAGATCGACCGCATCGTCGCCGAACACGGCACGCTGTGCTTCATCGCCGACCAGGACGCCGGAAAAAAGGGCCTGTTCGTGGACTTCTTCGGCCGCAAGGCCAGCACCTACAAGAGCATCGGCCTGCTGGCCATGCAGTACAACATGCCCATCGCCGTCGGGTATAGCCGGCGGCGGGGCGGCGACTTCTACTTCGACATCGGCATCAACCGGATCATCATGCCTTCGGAATGGGCCGATCAGGACGACCCGCTGCGGTGGATCACCCAGGAATACACCCACTGCATCGAGGCCTTCATCTGCGAGGAACACACCCAATACTGGTGGCTGCACCGCCGCTGGAAGCCCCGCCCCCGGCCCACCAGGCAGGCGCGGCCCCACGACTTGCGAAACCCGGTACTCCCACCAGGTTCCA